>JAFZHX010000029.1 GCA_017554665.1 Alphaproteobacteria bacterium | reverse complement strand
TTCTGTTTCATAATAAACCAATCTACGAGAACCAGGCGCCCAAGAAGGTGCTTCCATAAACCAGCCACCCGCCAATATTTTTTCATTTTTACCCTGTGGATTCATAATACCAATATAGAAAGTATCATCTGCCATTTTTGTAAACGCGATAAACTGACCATCTGGGCTCCACGCTGGGGTTGCATACTTACCGTTTCCATAAGTAATACGTTTTTCCTGACCAGATTCCAAGTCCAACACATGTATCTGCTGACGCCCTGTTCTGTCAGAGTTAAACGCCAACTTTTTACCGTCCGGAGAATAAGAAGGACTTGTGTTAATCGAATTTCCAAATGTCAACTGACGCAATTTCTTTGTTTCGATATCATATTCATATATATGAGTGATACCATTTTTCACCAAAGACAATGCGATTTTTTTACCATCAGGTGAAAATCTTGGTGCAAAGTTCATACCACCAAATTGCCCTAACCTTCTTTGTTCACCCGTTTCTAAATCCAAAGTCCAAACACTTGGATCATCATTATAATAAGACAAGAAAACTATTGTACCCATATTTGGAGAAAAGTGTGGCGACATAACAAAGCCGTCTTTGTCAGACATATATCTTAAACCATATCCATCTTGATCAATGATAGCCATACGCTTATCACGTCTGCCTACTGGACCTGTTTCAGCAATAAACACAATCTGAGTATCAAAGTAACCAATTTCACCTGTCAATCTTTCATAGATAGCATCTGCCATAATATGAGCCAAACGGCGCGCAGATTTTCTGGAAGACATCAAAGCTTGTGCTTCTATTTGTTCTGTACCATCTACATCCCAAACAAAGAATTCTAATTTATAGTTATTATCAGGTGCTGTTGATAATTTTGCCTGAACCAAAACCTGTGCTTTTATCGCTTTCCATAATGTAAAGTTTGGCATATCGCCCATTTTAACAAATTCTGGCATAGCGTCATGATTTACAATATGAAACAAACCCGTTCGCTTTAAGTCAGCTTCTACAACTTCGCGTATCATAGCAGCATCTTTGGACTTAACCCCATCGGTTGTTTCAAACTTTAAAACCGCGATTGAAATCGGAGAAGCTGCACCAGCAACAATATCAACTTTTAATTCTGCACGTGCAGGCAAAGCAAAGCAGAAACAAACTGCTAATACTGACAATATCTTTTTAAACATAATAAACCCTTTCCTTGTTATAAAACACATCAATTTTAAACAGATAAATTTCAAAATGCAAGCAACACAACCGCCCACACCAACCTCAATACAACAGCCATTACAGGCGTAAATATATTTGTATTGACAATTGTAAATACAATAGTATAGTTCATTGTAAAGACTATGGTATTGTACGAAGTATAGGAGTTTGTAATGCCAAATGTTATGCAACAATTATTTGTAATGAATATTGAATCATTGCTGCGTGAATATGCCGCCTACAAAGCATTTAACAAGTCTGATTGCGTAATCAACATGCGAATTCCTCGCCCTATCCTAGACAAGATAAAAGAACTGGCAGACGCCCAGCATGTGCCATACCAATCACTAATATCTTCTGTGCTATTTTCACTAGCGAATATCGAAGAAGGAAAATAAACAACCCCACAAGAAAAGAAAGGACACCCCATGGACAACAAAGAACTATTCCAAGAACTAAGCCGTATCAGACAGCACGAAACCAGGGGGCAACAACTAGACCTTTTTCAAACAGAAACACCAAAAGCGCCTGTTTCATTAGAATACTGGTTCTATTCTGATTTATACAATTTATTTAGCAGTTCATTTCCTCCTATAAGCCAAGCAATGGAAAAGACTGTACACGAAAATTTAATCTATCCTTATGAAGAAAAACCAACAAATCAACAAAGCTTTGATTTTTGCTGGGGACATTACGACACAATTCGACACGCATACAAGCTAAACTACATTGAGTATAAAAACGCAACCGACTTAAAGTTATCCCGTTACACTTGCTGGTCATTGCTAAAACAACGCCCATGCATGATTAAAGGACACCCAAACACATTTTTTGCTCAAACATACTTTATGTCTCCTGTATTCAAAGAAAACATAGACTTTGACACTCTAAGCCCTATTGTTTCCGAATACGAACGCATCGAACTGCGTCAACGCTTATCCAGGGCAGAAAAAATTTTATCTGGCATAATAAACAGTGCACACAGAAACCCTTACAAACCCTCATTCGAAAATTATTATAGAGATTTTTATAACTCTACATCATTAGCATTATTTAACGGCCAAACCTATGCCGACATCCAAGCACAACACCACCTGCCAACCGGCAGCAACACAACATTATTGGACTATATGGGCAAACACACACTGCATGCACGCATTGCAGCTTTATATCGTACTTTTGAAAGATACAACAACTCTACAAACAAATCTTTAATTAACCTGAACGATATATTATGCGATGAATTATTTAACAAGCGCGTAGCTATGATAAACGCTACTGGCATGCGCCCAGAACAAAACATTTCACAACAACGCATAGACAAAGTAAAAAAAGACTTAGAAGACAAAGAAAAAGATTTTAAAAAGCAATACTCAATTCAAAAAATCAGATAATAAAAAAAACAAACAAAAAAATCCGGCATTGCCGGATTTTTTTACCAAGTTTTAAATTTATCAAGACACAGAACAGCTTTCTCTGTATTCAACCCTTGGAAGAAGCCTAACGCAATACCAATCGAGAACAACAAACCAAAACCAACCAGCAATGCAACACCCTTCTTTTTAACATCATCTAATCCAACATCTCCCTTGGAAATATATCCCCATGCCCAGCCTGCGATTGTAAAACCAGCACCAATAAATGCCAATATACGCAAAGTACCAAGAATTTGACCAAGCGTTTCAATCATTGCACAGTCAATATCAACCGTACTTTTTGTAGTCGCACCCTGGTCCTGCGCCCAAACCGAAGACATAGCCATCATCAAGCCAAGAAGTGCAAAATTAAACTTTGTCATAACTTTCTTCATAAAAATCTCCTTTCCTTATCCTTGATTATACCACAAAAAGAAACACAATTCAAATACAATAATCATAAAAAAACCGCCATAAAGGCGGAATATATTATTTTACAAAAACATATTTTTTTGTTGTCTTTTTCTGACAGCAACCACAATCTGATTTAACAGCTTTTGGAGCAGCTGGTGCAACAGTAGTCAAAACTTGACGTTCTGTGCGTTGTGTTTGACCTGCAACATCGCTCAGATACAAATCACGACACATTGTGTTGCGATAAACGATTTCTTTATCAGCATTCAATTCACGAATATCACTGGAATAACGACGACCAGCTTCTGTAGATGTAAAGATGCAATCTTCACCATCTTGAACATAACGAACATCGCCTTTATAATAATCATAAGAAGAACAACCGGCCAGAACAACCAAACCGAATAATACAAACAAAGTTTTTTTCATTTTTTTATCCCTTTGTACAATTACCGTTTTCTCTGTCCGGCCCCCGATTCGTACTAATTGTGGCAAAAAATCACAGATTGTCAAGAAAAGCACTAAAAAAAACTAAAACAAAAAGACAGAAAATATGCTATAATCTCTCCAAAGAGGACGATTATGAAATATACCGATTTAGGACTTGTGAACACAAAAGAAATGTTTAAAAAAGCAATTGCTGGCAACTATGCTATACCTGCTTTTAATATATATAATATGGAAACTTTATCCGCAGTCATGACCGCAGCCCGCACTGCACACAGCCCCATAATCTTGGCTGTATCAGAATCTGCATTAAAATATATGGGCGCAGACATGCTAATCGGCCTAATACGCGGTGCAAACATACAACCACAAGAACAAGTCGCACTTCATCTTGACCATGGAGATAGTATCGAAGCATGCAAACACGCAATCGAACTTGGCTTTTCTTCCGTTATGATTGACGCAAGCAAACTGCCATTTGATAAAAATATAGAAATATCAAAATCAGTCGCAGAACTTGCACATGCACACAATGTATCTGTTGAAGCAGAACTTGGAACACTTGGCGGAATCGAAGACGAAAACACATTTGGCACAACCAGTTACACAAACCCAAGCGATGTAGAACAGTTTGTAAAAGCAACAAATATTGACTCGCTTGCAATTGCCATTGGCACAAGCCACGGCGCATACAAACGCAAAAACGAAAATGAAGAACTGCGCTTTGATATCCTAGAAGACATCGCAAAACGCCTTCCAGAATTTCCATTGGTATTACATGGAGCTTCCAGCATTCCTCAAAACCTAATTAACACAATAAACGAATATGGCGGACAAATTTCTGGTGCACTCGGCATTAACAGTGCACAATTGCGCCGCGCAACTGAAATGAATATCTGCAAAATAAATGTAGATAGCGATTTACGTTTAGCATTTACAGCGGGCGTTCGCCAATCACTGGCAGAAACACCAAATAATTTTAATCCTCGTGAATACCTGTCCGCGGCAAAGGTTGCAATAGCACAAACTTGCATTGATGAAATAAAAAACATCATGGGCAGCGAAAACAAATTATAACATCTTAAATTTTCTAGAAATGAATTAGAATGATTTAGATAAAAGTAGTGCCGGCAATGTAGTGTACAGACGCTACATGAATTGCCGGCACCGCTTTTAGATAAATTATTATAATTTATTTAGCGCGTTCAACGTATTCCAAAGTTTCCGTATTCACAACAATCTTTTCACCTTGTTCAATGAATAAAGGAACCTGAACACGAACACCATTGTCTAAAATAGCTGGCTTACCACCACTTGATGAAACTGTTTGCCCCTTTAACGCAGGTTCTGTTTCTTCAACTGTAGCAACAACTGTCTTTGGCAATGAAATTGAAACTGGCTGACCTTCTACAAAGTTTGCTTTTACAACCATTTCTGGTGCTAAGAACTTCATAGATTCACCCAAAGATTCAACTGGCATTGTGAATTGTTCATAGTCAGACAAATTCATAAAGAAAGCATCTGTACCATCTGCATACAAATATTGACAATCAAAATCTTCAACCATCAACTTTTCTACTTTATCTTCCGCGCGCCAACGATCGCCACCCTTGTTACCTGAATCAATATCACGCAAGTCAGCCTGAACAAAAGCACCACCCTTACCTGGTTTAACCTTGGTAATAGATGTAACAGAATAACGTTTACCGTTATGAGAAATCACCCAACCAACACGCATATCATTTGCAATATAAGATGCCATAATAAATACCCCTTGTTTTATTTAACTGTTTGATTATACGAACGAACAAACTCAACGCAAGCACTTTTTACTGCACTTCGCTTTTATTCGCCAAATATCTTTCGATACTGTCCATAATTAATTTGTCTGCAGCTTCTCTATCAGCCCAACCAATAACTTTTGACCAAGCATGTGGTTGCAAATCTTTATAATGCTGAAAGAAATATTTAATCTTAGAGCGCAAAATCGCAGGCAACTGCTCTACAAATTCAGTATCTGTATAAAAAGGATCAACCTTATCACGAGGAACACAGATAATTTTTTCATCGCCACCAGCCTGATCTTCCATCAACAAAGCACCAATTGGACGAACTTCAATCAAAGTACCAGGACGCAAAGGCGCATTACATACAACAACACAATCTAGCGGATCGCCATCATCACCCAATGTTCCTGGGAAATATCCATAGTTTGCAGGATATGCCATAGGCGCATGTAGAATTCTATCGGCTTTCAACAAGCCTGTTTCTTTATTAATTTCATATTTAACATAACCACCTTCGGCCACTTCTATAATTGCATTCATTTTTTTTGGTGGCATCGAGCCCGGTGCTATTTCATCTAATATCATATTTTTTCCTTTTGTTTGTATCACAGGGTATCATAAAAAAAACTATTTGCAATTTATTGCCATAATAAAACCGCCATTTGGCGGTTTTATATTTTTGTTTTACATTCTCATCGGCATTAACACATATAATGAATCTGTGTCTTTGTCGGTAGAATTGATTTTTGTTGGAGCCAATGGGTCTTGCATTTCCATCTGGAACTTTTCGCCTTCGACCTGACCTGCAACATCCAACAAGAACTTTACATTAAATACAACTGTAAACGATGCATCGCCATTGTATTCAATATCCAATTCCTGAGTAGCAGTACCAGCATCTGGGCTAGACGCATTGATAACCAGTTTATTCATACTGAAAGTCAATTGAACAGATTTTGTTTTATCAACACTTGCAACAGAAACCAAGTCAACAGCATTGATAAACTGTTTTCTATCCAAGATAGCAATCTTGTCATTACCCTTTGGAATAACAACACGATAGTTTGGATATTGAGCATCAACCAACTTACTTGTCAAAATTGCAGAACCAACTGTAAAGCGAGCCTTGGTATCAGACAATTCAATCAGCACATCATCAACATTAGCATCTTCTAACAGTTTTGACAATTCACCAATTACACGACGAGGCAAAATAACCGCTGGCATTTCTGCACTACCTGCTGGTGCTGGCATTGCACACAAAGCCATACGCTGAGCATCAGTTGCAACTGCTGTCAATTTTGCTTCACCGCTATCATCAGAGATGTGGAAATAAATTCCACCCAAATGATAACGAACATCGTCTGTTGGGATTGCAAACTTTGTTTGGTTAATCAAATGAGCCAAATCACCTGTTGTCATCTGGAACTTTGTAGTCAAATTGCTACCAGCCATTGCAGGGAAATTTTCTGCTGGCAATGTTGGCAAGCGGAATACAGCACGACCACTAGACACAACCAATTGATCACCAGATTGTTTAAAAGAAATTTCTGCATCATCTGGCAATTTACGAACAATGTCATACAACATCTGTACAGGAACAGTTGTTTTGCCACCCAAAGTAATATCTGCAGCTACATGTTCTACCAGTTCTAAATCAACATTTGTCGCAGACAGAATCAAATCATCTGCAACTTCCAACTTTACATTCATCAATATCGGCAGTGTTGCACGCTTTTCAACGATGGACTGCATATGTCCCAGCGCACGTATCAAAACCTGACGAAATACCGAAAATTCCATTATACGCTCCTGTTTCCTTTTACTTATATGTGTGGTTTCCTACACTCGTTATGCTAAGTGTAACAAAAAACACCGATTCGGTGCAAGACCAAAAGCAGATAATTTACATATCAGAATTTTTAGTGGGTTTTAGCACAAGGTTTTTCAACTCTGAAACATCTTGTTTCATCCAATTCAGGATCCTCACGATACAAAGGCGCCCCCTTTTCCAGCGCAGTTTCACAAGGATGCGCATCAGCCAACCAGTTTTCTAACAAATCACCAGCCACCAAACCTATACCCGCACCTGCAACTAAACTAATTCCACCTGTCAAAGGCGCAAGCAACAAACCGATTCCTGTTGCAGAAGCAACCTTGCTTGCCACTGCTGCACCACTTACCTTGATACCAGGTCGAGCCAAATTACCCGACAGTTCAATAGAATTTACAACCTTGCCTGTCAAAGACAACTTTAAACCACGCACCGGCACAGTAGTCAAAGCCAAATTCATTTCTTCGTCACCAAGATTTAAACTACCAGCCAATCGAACATTAATTGCATTCGTTTCAATAGCAAAACCATTTTGCGTTTCAAAAACACCATCGCGTAATTTAGCATTCAAAGCCACACAAGATATCTTTATCTGATTATATTTCTTTTCTGAGTTAAACAAATCTTGAATACTATGACGCAAACTTGTTAAGAAATCTGTTCCATACATATATGTAACCAACTTAGAGTGAGCATACCCATTATCAACAGAATAAACATAAACAGGCCCTGTAATAGTCTGCATTATTTCCGTCAAATTCTTTCCTCGCGTTTTAACGAACAAATCAATATTAACAGGCAAATCAGATATAACATTATTAATGTTAATTTCACTTAAAATATCACCAACATAAATACTCTTTCCTTCAAACGCAACATCAGCATCTATAGTTCCACTTTCATCAACAGTACCATCGATTGCGAACACGACCTGCCCCTCTGCCATAGATAAATTCGAATCGACTCTTAATTTATTGTCTTTCAAATCCAAAACCAAATTCAAATCTTGGACATTCAACTTTTTATACATTATAAAATCATTTAATTTAATATTCAGATGAATATCTTTGTTATACCCAAAGTCAGCAAACAAAGGAACATTCTTAAACACATTTAATTCTCTATTACGTTGCTTTTTTGGCCTGCCATACATATTTGGGAACAAGGTATTCAATTCTACACGTTTAGAAGAAACATCTGCATTTATTACAGGAACAGATTTAGACCAATCAACACTACCTGTCAAATTAAACGCATTATCATTTATAATCACCGAAGATTTTCTTAGTGTTAATTTCTTTCTATCAAAACCGCCTGCTATATTAACACTCATATTATTTACTTTTGGCAAATCTATACCAAGAAAATCAGCAACAGTATCAACATTTGGCATATCACCTTTGACTTTAAAATCAATTGGCAACTTACTTGTGCCTTCCAAAGCAACATTTGCTATCAGAGCTTGTCCTCTTGTAGAAATTGCGACCTGTACCGGATAAATTTTTCGTTCTGCATTATATTCAGATAACACAACAATAAAAGGTGACACTTCTTTATCTAGCTTTATCCAGCCCGAATATTCTCGCTTGTCAGAATCAGGCATAAGACGAACATTAAATCCAGACAAAGAATATTTTTTTCCAAAAATATTTGCTTTCAAATGCTTTATTTCAACACCACCCAATCCAAAGTCTTTAAATGGATATTTTTCTGTTGTTTTTACAGCGACAACTTCTTCTGTTTTTTTATTAAACACAGGCAAAGAATATTTACCTTCTGCATTTTGTTCGACATTAACTGCAACATTATGCATCTTAACATTTTGAATTGTTGGTCTGTCACGCAACAAAGAAATCAAATTAAGGCGTACATCAACTTTTTCTGCGCTATAAGCGTATTTATCTTTTGCCCAATCAGGATTTAAAATATGCACATCATTCAACTCGATTCTTGGATGCAAAGAAAAACGCCATGACACAGCACCATCCACATGTATCGGCAAACCTGTTGATTCTTGCAAAACACTTATCACACTGCCGCGCAAGGTTTCCAAATCTACACGACTCAAAGCAACAGCAAAAGCAACCACCAGCCCGACCACTACCAGACAGAACATTCTAAAGATTGGAAAAAATAAATTTCTTCTTACAATCATGGCAGTTTAAATTCCAAGAACTTCATTACAGACACCATAAACTCTGGTACAGTGGCACGCAAAGTCATCATGCGCCCTGTTGAAGGATGTTGAAAAGTTATTTTATATGCAAACAAAAACAAATTATTCGTCTGTAAAATAGATTGCAAAACCGTATCAACACGCTGATTTCTGCCGTACAAAGCATCACCAACAATCGGCGCATTTAACGAAAAAGCACTATGCAATCTTAATTGATGCGTACGACCTGTCTTCGGAGAAAACTGTACCCAAGACAAACTTGAAGTCGCATTAGATAAAACTTTATAATCTGTAACAGCGCGCTGTGGTCTGGGTCCTGTTCCATTTTTCAGTCGCACAGGCTCATCAAACACCTGCCCTTTTAACATAAAGTTATCAATAGTCCCGCTTTTCGGATGTACATCACCATTTAACAAGGCCAAATATTCTTTGTGAGCTTTTTTATTTTGAAAAGCATCTGCCAAAAACTGTGCTGCGCGTTGGTTTTTTGCAACAACCAACACACCACTTGTTTCTCTATCCAAACGATGCACCAGTGAAATTTTGTCATACGGGAACAAAGCCGCAGCCATTTTATCAACAGATTTTCTGATACCTGTACCACCCTGCACTGCCAAACCAGCAGGCTTGTTAAACACAACAATATCATTATCATTATGAATAATACATTGACGCAATTTTTCTAAATCAGCCAAAGAAAACTGATTACCAGTTTCTGTTTTCTTTGTTCTTTCTTCTGCATAAGACAATACAGTTGGAGGAATACGAACAGCATCGCCTGCGCGTAATATCTCTTGTCCTTTGACACGTTTAGAATTCAAGCGAATTTGTCCACCGCGACACAATTTATAAAATTCGCGCTGTGGCATAGATGGAAAGTGTCGCAAAAACCAACGCAACAACCTAACTCCATCTTCAACTTTTGTGATTTCTATAAAATCTGCCATACGCAATCCTTGCTTATATTTTTGGCAACGGATTATTCACCAAAAACAATTTTAACTACATTTGTTCCGTTTTTATTTTCGCAAGAACCTTGTGCACCACCAACTTTTCCATCAGACATTTTATATCCGACAGAATCGGACCAAGCCTTGGTAACTAATGTCTTACAATCTGCTTGGGTCAAACCAGTTATTTCAACAACAAATTGACGTGGATTAGAAACATCAACACCTAACACATAAGAACCACCATAAGGATTCTTGTCAGACATACCGATAACACTAAAAATAGTCGAACCATTCATACTAGAAAAATCATCGTATTCAGCATGAATATTACGCACCATTGTAACCATTTGAACGACTTGATCGTTTACTGCAGTTAACTTTTGTGTTTTCATACCCGAAGAAATCATACCAACTGCGCCAACAGTTATAACACCCATAATCGCCAGCACACCCAGCATTTCAATCATTGAACGACCAGATTCTTGTTTCATTGAAAAACCTCTTATTTGCTATTTATCTTTTTATATTCTATCATAAATGATATGAATATTCAATTTTCTGATTTAATCGAAAACGCACCTGCCGCACCAGGCATATACAAGATGTATGACTCGGACGGCAATCTGTTATATGTTGGCAAAGCCAAGAATTTACTTAACCGTCTTCGCCAATACACAGATATATCAAAACTAGAATTGCACAAGCAAGTTATGCGAACACTGGTAACACGTGTAGAATGGGAAACCGTACCAACAGAATCAGATGCTTTAATACGCGAGCAAGAGCTTATTAAAACCCAAAAACCAAAATACAACATAATGCTAACAGATGGAAAAATGTACCCAATGTTAGCATTAACAAACAGTGAATACCCTCGTCTATTAAAATTTCGTGGCAAAACATCTCAACGCCGTGATGTATACGGTCCATACCCTTCTGTTTCTGCTTTAAACGAAACAATAAAAACCATACAAAAAGTTTGTCAAATCAGAACTTGCACAGACACACAAATGCGCAATCGCGCACGTCCTTGTTTATTACACCAAATCGGCAGATGCAGTGCTCCGTGTTGTTATCCAGACAAAGAAAAATACATGAGCAATGTTCGTACAGCCCGTAAAATTTTAACCGGCGACAGCGAAATAATCATTAATGATTTAAACGAACAAATGAAGCAATGTGCAAAAAACATGGACTATGAAAACGCCGCCATTATTCGCGACAAAATCGCTGCGCTAACACACACATCGAATCGCGGAACACAGCAAAAACAGTCGTATACACCAAATATAGACTGGGCAAAAAATGTATCTGATTTAGAAAAATGGCTAAACATAAAAACAGAACTTATCGGGGTATTTGATAACTCTCATTTATTTGGAAAGAGTCCTGTTGGTGCAATGATAACTTTTGGTCACAATGGCTTTGAAAAATCAGGTTACAGACATTTTAAATTACAAGACAAAACCCGTGCTGGAAACGACATTGCAATGATGTCTGAATTTATAGACCGCGCCGTAACACGTGGTCCAAAACTTGATTTGATAATTGTAGACGGCGGCCCTGCACAATGGAATATTGCCAATCGCCGTGCCAATGGCATTCCTGTTTTTGGTGTTACAAAAGGTGTTGTGCGCGATGGTGATGAACATTTTATTTTACCAGACGGCTCAGAATATTTTGATTTACCAAAAGATAGCCCTTTATTTTTAATGTTACGCACAGTCCGCGATGAAGCACATAGATTCGTAATTACATACCATCGCAACACACGTGCCAAACAAATGACAGCATCTGTACTTGACGAAATAGAAGGTGTAGGTCCTACCAGAAAGCGCGCTTTGTTACAACATTTTGGTTCTGTTCGTGCGATAATAGACGCTGACATACATGCTTTAAAACATGTACCAGGACTTGGGAAAAAAGCAGCTGAAAAAATATATGCCCATTTTCATATAGAAGTGATATAATTACACTATTCGTATATCTATAAACAAAGGAGAATATATATGAAATTTTTTGTAAATTTTTTATCCGCATTCCGCATTGCTACCGCGTTTGCGATAATCCCAACATTAATGTCAGGTTTATATTGGACAACATTTATCCTATATACACTGGGCGCAATATCTGATTGGTTTGATGGATACTTGGCACGAAAATATAATGTTTGCACAAAAATTGGTGGTGTAATGGACCACATTGGCGACAAGTTATTAGTCGTTAATACTTTCATTATGCTTGCAGTATGGATGCCAGTATGGTTTGTTGTTGTTCCAATTATTCTTATGATTGCACGTGAACTTTACATTTCTGGCTTGCGCGAATTTTTAGGCACTCAGAAAATTGAAATGCCTGTTCCAAAAGCTCGCTTTTCAATAGGCAAGATAAAAACAACTTTCCAAATGATATCTATTGCTGCATTTTTGTTAATCTTTGCAATAGGAACTATCATCACACCAGAAACAGACAGTCGTGCATTGATGTACCTGATTTACATTTTGCCACAGATTGGCATATGGGGTTTGTGGATATCTTTGGTTGCCTCTGTATGGTCTGCAACACAGTACACAATGACTTTCTTGGGACACTTAAAAAAGTTAAAATAAAAAACCAGCAACAAAGAAAAACCACCGTACAGGTGGTTTTTTTGTTAACATAACAATTCAGTTAAAACCAACTTTTTTTCTCTGATTTTATACCTGCAAATTCACTCAATAATTTCTTTTGCTTATCAGATAACTTTGTTGGAATCTTTATTGCAACATCGACATACAAGTCTCCGTACGCACCGCTACGACGAACCAAAGGCATACCATGTCCACGCACACGCAGTTTTTCACCAACCTGTGTACCAGCAGGTATTTTTACTTCTAACTTTTTATCATCGATTGTTTCGATTTCGATTTCGCCACCCAAAGCAAGTGTTGTAAATGGCACATCTACATGCATAATCAAATCGTTTCCATGACGTTCAAATCGTTTATCTGGTCTGATTCTGATATCTAAATAAAAATCACCAGCCGGTCCACCATTAGCCCCAGCTTCACCCTGACCCGCCAAACGCAATCTGGCACCATCTTCAATACCAGCAGGTATTTTTACTTCCAATGTGCGTTGCTTATGTTGTGTACCTGTTCCATCGCATTCAGAGCACTTTTTAGAAATTTTTCTTCCCAAACCATTACATTCTGGACAAGGCATTTCTGTTACAAAAAATCCCTGACGAGTCTGTACAAACCCACTTCCACCACAACGTTCACAAACAGGAGCTGGTTTACCGTCATCCGTAGCATGTCCATGACATTTTTCACATGTTACATTACTTGAGAATTTTACAGTATGCGTTTTACCAAAGAAAGCATCTTTCAAATCAATAACTACTTCATCCAGCAAATCACGTCCACCTCGCTGAGGCGCACCGCGTTGCGGACCGCCACCAAATCCAAAACCGCGCATAGCTTCACGCAAGATATCTTCCATACCTGCGCCACCACCCATATCAAAATGAAACGCACCATTGCCAAATGGATTGCCACCAAAACCCGCGCCAGAAGCATTACCGCCTGCAAAAGCAGCATCACCAAATCTATCATAAGCGGCACGCTTTTGTGGATCTTTCAAAATATCAAAAGCATTATTTACTTCTTTAAACTTTTCTTCGGCTTCTTTATTATCCGGGTTTCTATCTGGATGATATTTCATCACCAGCTTGTGATAAGCCTTTTTAATATCGGCATCAGACGCATCACGCGCAACCCCAAGTACTTCATACGGATTTTTATTCATTTTTTAATTCCATGGTATTTTATCGTTACCAAATATATAAGACAGCGACAAAAAAAATCAAGTGCATAAATATTAATATGCTTAAATTCTTTGGACTTGCGTAAAATTAAAAAATGTTCTAATAATTATGTTGCTATGACAGAGAAAAATATAAACACATATGATGCTTCAGATATTCAAGTACTCGAAGGGCTAGAGCCTGTTCGTCTGCGTCCCGGCATGTACATTGGTGGCACAGATGAAAAAGCATGGCATCACTTGCCTATTGAAATTATGGACAACTCCATTGACGAAGCTGTGGCTGGTTTTGCAAAAAAAATCACTGTACATCTAATTGATTCCAAGACAATTGAAATCGCTGATGACGGACGCGGCATTCCTGTGGACGAACATCCAAAATATCCTGGCAAATCCGCTCTCGAAGTTATTTTGACCACCTTGCACTCTGGCGGCAAGTTTAATAATAATGTATATAAAACCAGTGGTGGTTTGCACGGTGTTGGTTCTGCTGTTGTAAATGCTCTGTCTTCTGAAATGATTGTTGACATTGCACGTGATGGATACAACTGGCATCAAACCTTTTCACGTGGATTACCAACTTGCTCTATGCAAAGGCTAGAAGCAACCAAATCACATGGTACAAAAATTCGTTTTACGATTGATGACGAAATCTTTGGTGCAAATGCAGTTTTCAAACCAGTTAAAATTTATCGCATGGCACGCGCCAAGGCATTCTTGTCTCGTGGTATAAAAATCGACTGGCAATGCAACCCAGAACTTTTAACCGAAGACATGAATATTCCTGCAACAAAGACATTTTATTATCCAAATGGTGTTGCGGACTTCTTGGCAGAAAAGACAGACTCAAAACCACGCATCTTGCCACGTATATTCAGTGGAAGTGTTGACTTTCCAGACGACAGCGGTCGCGTTGAATGGGCTTTGACATTTTTAACAGACGAAAACGGTGCTGCATCAGACGATGGGTTCTTCTCGTCTTATTGTAACACAATTGCAACAATTGACGGCGGCACACACGAAACCGGTTTCAAGTCCGCTATTACCAAGGGCTTAAAAGCATACGGCGAAAAAGTTAACAACAAAGCAGCTTCAACAATTATTGGCGAAGACGTATTTGATTCTGTTGCTGCAATCGTATCTGTATTTTACAAGACCCCTCAGTTCTTGGGCCAAACCAAAGAAAAACTATCCAACCCAGAAATCGCAAGATACACAGAAAACGCACTACGCGATCCATGGGAAATATTCTTGGCTTCCGACCCAAAGACAGCAAACGCATTACTAGATTTTGTGATAAATCTTGCAAACGCACGCATTAAAACAAAACAAGTCAAAGATGTTGCTCGCAAAACACCAACAAAAAGAATTCGTATGCCTGCAAAGCTGGCAGACTGTTCAAAACACGGCATCGCTGGTACAGAACTCTTTATTGTAGAGGGGGAATCAGCGGGCGGAACAGCGAAACAAGCACGCGATCGTTCTACTCAGGCTATTATGCCTTTGCGTGGTAAAGTTTTAAATGTTATCTCTAATTCTGACGAACGCTTTGGCGCAAACAAAGAATTAAACGAACTGATTGACATCATCGGCGCAGGAACTGCCAAAGATTGGAACGAAGACAAATTGCGTTATGAAAAAATTATTATCATGACTGATGCTGACGTTGACGGCAGCCATATTGCTTCACTGTTGATGGCGTTCTTTTATCAATATATGCCTCAGTTAATTTATGGTGGCCACTTGTACTTATCATGTCCCCCATTATACAAACTGACCTGTGGAACAGAATCTATTTATGTGGATAGCGATGAAGAACTTGAAACACTAAAAACAACAAAATATAAAAACAAACGTGTTGAGATTTCTCGATTCAAAGGACTTGGCGAAATGATGCCAAACCAGTTAAAAGAAACAACAATGTCTCCAAAGACACGCAGATTAATACGTGTTGACTTGCCACCTCGCACAGAAGAAGGCGCCGAAGACACAGAAAAAACACGCACTATTGTTTCTGAACTGATGGGCAAAAAACCAGAATTTCGATTCAAGTTCATAACAGAACACGCTCAATTTGTAAAAGACTTGTTCGTATAAACAAGAATAAAAAACGGATAATTATCCGTTTTTTATTTACCCTGCTCTACTTGACATCACATTTTTCTATATTATATTTATTCGGCAAAAAAAATAATACGGATATACAAATGAGTAAAAAAAGAAAAAACACCTATACAATTACTTTTAATACATTGATAAACAAAGGCATGTTTTCAAACTGCAAACAAACCCCAATGCCTTTAATAACTATAAACGGTCAAAAACAAGACACAAATACAGGATTTATAAAATCCAAACCGTTTCCAAATCCTTGTGCAAACGAAATGGCTGTGCATCACGAACAAATCGCCAAAAGTATGGGCGAAAAAATAGCGACAACAATTATTGAATATCTGGACAAAGAAACAAACAAACCTGTTATACAACTATACCCAACAACATTCTATATATTCGAAGATTATAAAAAAGATTACTTATCGCATTTAAATCACGCAACCCGTCGTAATTTTGAATACGAATTAAGAAAGCGACACCAAATACATAACTTACAATTTCAAAGATAAAAAAACCGGCAAAGCCGGTTTTTTTTAATTCAATGGTGCTCCCCAGTGTTGTTGGATTGTACGCTCTGTATCCATCGGACTTACCAACACTTGTGGAGTCAAGATAACAACCAAAACTTCACGTGTTGCCGCAGTCTCGCGAGAACCGGACAAAGCCATAAAGTCAGGATCACCCAAGCCATAACGTGTATCTGTATTCTTTTGTTTTTCAAAACCAGATACTACCAACATTTGGCCAGATTCCATAATAACTTCTTGCATAAAGCTACGTTCTTCAACTTCTGGCAACTGCAATGTAACTTCACCAATTGTCTGAGTTGACATACGCAACAATTCACGAACTGACATACGGAACAACAACAAGATTTTTCCGTTTTCCAGCACATTTGGCAACAGTTGCATTGTAAATCCTGTTTCCAGATCGTCTTGGTCAACAGTACTTGATTCAACTGTTGTAAAGTTTCTTGATTCGAAACGTTTGATATAACCAGTTGTACGAGTATTGCTAACAGGAGCAACGCGATTGCTACGTGTTGTTACACCAACATTTGTAACCAAAGACACTTTACCCTGCTTTGCCAATGATTGAATCAAAGCATTAGAACCTGCTGCACCAGACAAAGAACCGTTCATAATATCATTTTGTGTATATGCGCCTTCAACAATCTGACCATTTTCAGTATGTGTTGCACCAGTCAAAGCTGACACAGCATTTGACAACACAGCGATATTCATAGAGCTTGCCTCTGTAGAAGCCAAGTTATTTTTTGGATTTGCAACAATGTTCAAACCAGCTGTAGAATTAATTGCAGCAGCCAAGTTCAAACCAAATGCAGAATCATTAGATATTGTAACTTGCAAAACTTTAACATCGATTGTAATTAACTGAGACAAACGTTTATTCTGACGTTCAATATATTCACCTACACGTGCCAGAACAGATGGAGCTGCTGTAACAGTGATTGTTCCCAAGCTGCGCGATACAGTAAAGTCTGCATTTTCACTTTTTCCAATAATAGAAGATATTGCGCTTTCAACTTCATCCCATTCTTTCAAAGTAGATTCCAAAGAAACTTCATTAGAATTATCTGTAGAAACAGAAGTTTGATATGCAACCTCTGTACCTAGTGCATACAAAGTAAATGTTTTAGTTTCTGTCTCATAGAAAACGATTGAATTTTTATCATAGTACCACAACAAGTCTAAATCAGTTGCAACCTGAGATAGCAAACCTGACAACTTACCTGTATAAGCAACATTAACCAACTTTTTCAATTTTTCAGAAGAAATCTGACTATCTATTTTAACAGGAATACCTGTAACAGAATAAATATCATTTGCTAAAACCTGCAACGACACAGGTTCGTTCAACAAAATAGTAACACCTGTATCAGATTCAAATTTTGAAGGCAAATTATTACGATGTTCCAAAACAACAGATTTGCTTCCCAACCAAACACCTTCGGACATAGAAACGGTATCACCGCTTGCGACTTTGGCGCGTGGGTTCTTGGCCATCTCAAATGCATCATATGCATTAATAAAATCAGTATCCACAGATGCCGCAACCTTGGCAGATTCTTTAGTAGCGCAACCAGTTAAACCAGCCACGACCAAGGCACACATTACAAATATTTTCATTGGTTTTATCATATTTATATCTCCTACGGCATATGATATTTATTATTCTGCTGTTGTGATTAACAAAACTCTATTTCCTTTATAGAATTTAGCATAAGGGATCGGAGTTGCGCGTCCAAAATTACGAACCAAAGCGGAAGCAACATCAACAAAACGGCCTTTGAACACAGCACTAGCTTCGATTGGGTATTCACGAGATGTTGCCCAAACCAAATCCCAACCTTCTTTATCACACCAGCTCTGCAAAACTTCACGCAAAGTCTGACCATTTGCAACAACCCAAGAACGAACTTGATCCGTCAAAACAACAGGTGCTTCTGCATCAGCAGATTCAGCAACTTCAATTTCTTTTTCTTCTTCTTCGATTACTTCGACTTCTTCTGTAACATCTTCAACTTTCATACCCATTTTAGTTGCAAAAGCATCATATGTATCTGCATACTTACCACAGTTCTTGCGACCACTGCGAGAAACACTCAACACATTACCGCCATCGTCTTCTAAAACTTCACGATGCAACAAAGGCATTTCTGACATAGAGTTACATTCGTTATCAAAACCAACAGGGATTTGAGTACCGTGCAACATATTTGCACCACCGGACCAACCATCGCCCCTAGCACCCAAGTTAATATTATTTTCAACAACCAAATCTGTTCCTATTTTAGAAACAATTTTAATATTATCGCTCTGCTTCTTTTTTGTAGAAACATCACCTGTACAAGAAACCTCAACATCAGCATCCGAACCTGCCAATGGCCATACTGGCACTTCTCTATACATTTCAAGAGTTGTTTCATCCACAAATTCATCAACAAATTTTTCTTGTTCATAAAAAACTTCTGATGTAACAACCTGTGGCAAATTTTCAGCAGCAAAGCAATAGCCTGCAGCAGTTGCAAACATTGCAAAAATTAAAACTTTACGAAACATACCAAGACTTCCTTTCCCTATAATATTTCCTTTAATTAATTATTATTATAACAATTTGACCGAATCTGTGCAAGAGCTAAAAAGCACATAAACACACTATTTTTGTATTCTTGTGATAAAATTACGCGAATCGCAAAAAGATATGTTATACTGTCTAAGAATTTTTAACATTTTGGGGGCAAACAGATGCAAAACATGATTATTTTTTCAATACTAGGCTTAATTTCAGTATCAATTCTTGGACTTACCATATACGCTCACAAGCTCAACAACCGCATGTCTATGATAACCAAGACACTTGAACACCAGCACAGTTTAATTGTAAAAATTCAGTCGGTATTAAAAAACAAATACGCAACAAATGCAGTTGCAGAAAATGCAGAAATGATTTATCAAGACCTACTACAAAGTCTGATTCCTATTATGGCTGCCATCGACATCATGCCTCGTAACACACCTGAACATCCACTATGGCGCGCACTTGGTGGAATTATGGACGAATATGCAAAAAATCCTTTTACATTAGAAAAATTGCGTCGTTGCATTAAATTAGATTCCGAAGTCGCACGCAATATCGACAATTACATGCATCGTGCTGACACATTCTTACATCACTTAACAACGACAGAACCAGACGGGCTGTTATCTTCGACATTTACAAACGGCCTGCTGGGACAATCTTTAACATTTTTCTCTCAGGCAAAGCAACTAGCAACAAGTAACAACGGATAAATGGAAAAACTTTCTGCAAATCTTATTCGAAAAATTTCAAAAAAAAGAAACGAACCAGACTGGTTGTTACAATGGCGCCTTGATGCTTATCGTGCTTGGAAAAAAATGAAAGAACCACACTGGGCAGAAATCGATTACCAACCTATTGATTACGACAATTTAAATTATTACAACGAACCAAAGCCTATTAACAACTCTGACCTTGCCAAAGTCTATGACAAAATGGGATTACCAGAAAGCGAAAAAAAAGCTTTACTGGGCATGGCAACAGACACTGTGATAGACAGTCGTTCAGTCCACACATCATACACAGCAGAACTTGAAAAACATGGTATTATCTTTCTGCCATTTTCAGAAGCCGTCCAACAATATCCAGATTTAGTACGCAAATATCTTGGCACCGTTATACCACAAGCCGACAACTTTTTCGCAGCATTAAACGCAGCAGTATTTTCTGACGGCACATTTGTATATATTCCACCAAACACCAAATGTCCTATTGATTTAGCCAGTTTTTTCAGAATAGAAACTGCAAAAATCGGACAGTTTGAGCGCACATTGATAATCGCAGACTCAGGTTCTGAATTAACATATATGGAAGGTTGTAGTGCGCCACGCAGAACAAAGCACCAGCTGCATAGCGGCGTTGTTGAAATCATCGTCCACGATAATGCAATCGTAAAATATGCCACTGTACAAAACTGGTTTGCAGGTACATTTGACGGCACAAAAAATACTGGTGGCATTCTAAACTTTGTAACAAAACGCGGTCGTTGCGACAACAATTCAAAACTATTATGGACCCAAGTCGAAGTCGGCTCCAGTTTAACTTGGAAATATCCATCTACAATTTTAAAAGGCAAAAATTCTTTCAGTGATTTTTACTCACTATCAATTACACGTGGCGCACAAATGGCCGACACAGGAACCAAGATGATTCACATTGGCGACAACAGTGTTTCAAACATCGTTTCTTATGGTGTTGCAACAGACATCTCAAAACAAACATTTCGCAGCCTAGTATCTTTCAGCGGCAACAATTGTACCAATGCCTCCAAATGCGACAGCCGTTTGCTTGACAGCACAGCCACAGCAAACACCCTGCCCCGCTTTATCCATAACGGTTCTGACAACAAACAATCACACGAAGCTTCCACAGGCACAATCGATGCAGCAACATTAAATTATCTAAACATGGCAGGAATAGACACCGATTCAGCAATCGCTTTAATTATTGGCGCCACTGCAACACCTGTATTATCAAGACTGCCTATGGAGTTCCTAGTAGAATCAAAACAGCTTATTCAAATGGCATTATCAAAGGATTAAATATGCTAGAAATAAAAAACTTAACCGTAACATTATCAGACAAAGAATTACTTAAAAACATCTCTCTAAAAGTTGACACTGGGGCACGTATTTTATTATCTGGTCATAACGGTTCTGGAAAATCAACTCTTGCAAACACAATCGCAGGGAATCCGTCGTACACAACAAAATCAGGCAACATAATTTTTAATGGCACAGACATAACATCCGAGAACGCAACAACACGTGCTTTGATGGGTATATTCTTGGGCTCTCAACACGTACCTGAAATTCCTGGTTTAACAGTACTTAGTTTTTTAAAACACTCGTGCATTGCGCATACGCACTTTCAAACAGGCAAAGATTTATCCATGGGTGAATTTTTATCAAAAATAGAAGAAGCACGAACAAAATTAAACATTCCACAACAATGGCTTAACCGTAGTGTTAATGTTGGTTTTTCTGGTGGAGAACGCAAAAAAATAATGCTTTTACAGCTAATCATGACCAACCCAAAGCTAGCAATCTTGGACGAACCAGACTCTGGCGCAGACTTACAAACACAGCAACTAATTGCAGAAACTATAAAAAGCATGTCCGACACTACATTTATTTTCATCAGCCATCAACAAGGCTTTACAGATTTAATAACACCAACAAATACTATCACTTTATCTGACGGGAAAATTGTGGTAAAATAATCACATAATAACTATAGGGGAAAAATATGAAAAAAACATCAACAGTTTTAACATGGACATTATGGACACCTTTAAAATTCGCACTATTTACAGGGTTAATCATATCCTTATTTTCAATAGTGTTCTTTCTTATTTTTAACACTATTGCAAAAACACAGACTGCCTATATCTTTTCATTAATACTGGGCACTGTAATTGGATTATTTTTATCTCTACGCCGTTTACCAAAAACACAAATGGACCAAAAATCTTTTGTTGCAATTCATAATGCTCAGATAGTTACTTTACTTTTAACATTTGCTGTGATTACTAAATTCGCAGTACGTATAATATCAAACATACCAACAAACCCATTATCTTTGGCATTTATTGCACTGACTATCATAACATTCTTTTATTTAATTGGTCTGACATTTATTAGCATATACACAAACTATCTTAGAATCAAACAATTAAACATCCCTAAATGGAAAATACTACTTTCATTTCCTTTTGGTTTTGACATGTTGTGGATACCAGGCTATTTCTTACAAGACAAACCCTCACAAAAAGCATCTACTACAATTAAATCAAAATGGTATGCAAAAGCAACAAATTGGGCTTTATCAAATTCATTAAACACTGCATACGCTTTCATTTTTATAACTGTATTATCATTATTTTATTCTGGTGTTACACCAATGCTGATGACATTTTCATTCGCATTACTTTTCGGAATTTGGGCACTTAAAACAGGCATGAAAAACTTTGAAAAAAACATGCCAAAAAAGTACACAACACTAGCCATTATTGTTAACATCGCAATGATAATCACATGCGTTTACATGTATGTTTCAATGCCAAAATCAAACTTATCAATAAACATTTCAGACACACAAATTAGCACAACACAAGAGCAAGCACAATGAACGGAATCATTATTTGCACAGGTGTAATATTATTTTTATGGCTTGGTCGTTCTATATTGATACCATTATTAATCGCAGCATTTTTATGGTATCTAATGAACGCTATTTCTGACTATTACCGCAAGGTTTTACCTATCAAAAATCCAAGCACAAAGTCTGAAAAAGTGTACTATTACATATTCAACTGGCTTTCAAACATCGCCAGTCTTGCAACAATATGTTTAGTTGCATACATATTCATAACGCAAATTAAACCTATGTTGTCCGAATTGATATCTATACTTCCTGCATTACAAGAAAAGCTTGCGCAATTTGGTGAATATTTATCAAATTCTGTTGGTCTAAAATTCGATGCAAACATGATACCAAATATCACAAAAATCGTAGCAAACATTGGTTCTTCTATTGCATCTGCAGCAACATCTATGGGCATGGTTTTTGTATATATGATATTTATGTTCATTGAACAAAGTACATTTAATCAAAAATTCTCATCTTTGTTCACGAACAAGAAACAATACAAAAAATCGCGCTATATCTTGGACAGTATTGACTATAACATGAAGAAATACTTGTTTGTAAAAACAATTATATCCGCAATTACTGGTGTTTTTTCATTTTTCTGGCTACAAGCCATCGGTGTAGAATTTGCAGGTGTTTGGGCATTTATTGTATTTGTAACAAGTTATATTCCTACAATTGGTGCGTTTATCGCATGCGCATTACCTATTGTATATTCCTTGGTTATGTCGCCAACGCTACAACAACCTATTTTAACAGCGGTTGGTTTAATTGCGTTACAAATTATTTTTGGAAACTTACTAGAGCCAAAATTAACAGGAAAAACATTAAACATCTCTACACTAGCCATATTAATTAACTTAGTATTTTGGGGAATGATATGGGGTATTGCGGGCATGTTTTTCAGTGTACCATTATTGGTGGCTATATACATTATCTGCGCACAGTTCGATTCTACGCGTTGGATTTCTGTACTGCTATCGGCAGATGGAAACATACCTGAAAAAAAAGAAGATTAAAAAACGGGCTTTATGCCCGTTTTATTATAGAAATAGCATTTTCCAATATCACACGTGCTGATTCAGAATCCAAGCTCTGTTTAATATCACGCACTCTAACACGCCCCATTGATTCCTGAGCAACCATAGAAGTCAAATTTTCTTCAACAAAACAAATAGGCAATTCAACCTTGGCAGATAAAGCATTTGCAAAATCACGCACCATCTTTGTTGTTTCTGATTCCGTTCCATTATTTCTAACAGGCAAACCGACAACAATTCCGGCAACACCCTCTTCTGTTGCAACTTTGGCAACAGTATCAGCATGATTTGTCGCATTTCTTGCAATAGAAATTACAGGACGAACAAACACAAATTCATGCGTTACATCAGACACAGCAACACCAATTCTACGCAGTCCCCAATCAACACCTAAAATGCGTCCTTTTCGTGGAAAAACCTTGAAATCTGGCAAAATCATTGTATAATTCCTTTACTTTATAAATATAGGATTGAAAATGGCATTTAGCAAGCAACAATTACAAAAATTCGCTGATTTAATAAAAATTGAAATCTCAGACGAAAAATTAAATGAAATGAACATAGATTCCGTCGTTGAATGGTTGGACAAATTACAACAAATTGACACAACTGGGGTTGAACCATTATTAAACCCATCAGAGCACAAGTTACCAATGCGTCAAGACATTGTAACAGATGGCAATATTCGCGACTTGGTTTTGGCAAACACACCTGATAACGCTGGCACATCGCGCGGTTATTTTGCAGTACCAAAAGTTATGGACGGGGAATAAAACATGAAAGACCAAGCAAAAACAACTGTTGTAAATTTTATCGAATACGAACCTTATGATGAATTTCCAACAACTACTATAAAATTAGGAAAAATCACAAGCGAGCAAGTTTTCCAATTATTGGAAGCTTTTGGCACAAATAATTCTGCACCTAATGCTTGTATAAAATCGTTAAGTGTGGACTATCGCAATTGTGTTCAGTTTGGTCCAAACAACAAAAACGAGAACAAAAATAATAGCGAATTGAATTTAACCGGCATGTTTTTCCCAGCCAACAATCCACAATGTACAAATTGCAAAGGAAGTGACAGCGCAAAAGTAAAAAGTTGCGCACGTAACCTGCGCGCTGGAAAATGCCAAGACGAATTTATAAAAAACACATTGGGTAAAATCTTATTCCCACAACATTACGGAAAGCAAAAATGATAAACTTAACTCTGACAGAAGCTTTACAAAAATTGAACAGTGGCGAAATTTCGTCTGTTGAATTAACTAAAAGTTATTTAAAACGTATCGAAGAATACGGTGCTGAATTAAATTGTTATATTACAACAACGCCAGAACGCGCTTTGGCAGACGCAGCTGCTTCTGATGCACGTCGTGCAGCCGGCAACACATTACCACTGGACGGTATTCCAATGGCAATGAAAGACCTGTTTGCTACACGTGGGATTCGCACTACTGCCGCATCACGTATGTTGGAAAATTTTGTTCCAGAATACGAATCAACAGTTTCTCAGAACTTAATCAATGCTGGAACGGTTTTGTTGGGCAAGGCAAACCTTGATGAATTTGCAATGGGTACTTTCAGCAAGACCAGTTACTTTGGCGCACCAATTAACCCATGGCAACTTGAAAAGCATTTAACCGCTGGCGGTTCATCAGGTGGCTCTACTTCTGCTGTTGCTTCAGGTTTAGCATTATGCGCCACAGGAACAGACACAGGTGGTTCGATTCGTTTTCCTGCAGCAATCACAGGTATGGTTGGCATGAAACCAACATATGGTTTGTGCTCTCGTTGGGGATGCGTTGCATTTGCATCTAGTTTAGACACCCCAGGTCCAATCACACGCACAGTTGACGATGCTGCACTAATGTTATCTGCAATGGCAGGACACGACCCAAAAGATTCAACCAGCGCACCAAATGGCTTTACATGCACTGCACCACTGGAACCAATCTTGGGCGATGGTAAAAAACTGCGTGTTGGTGTCATCAAAGAATTCGCAGATGTTAAAATCTCGAACGATATGAAAGCATTATTTGAAAAACGCATCGCAGATTTGCAATCTATGGGCGCAGAAATAGTAGAAGTTTCTATTCCAAACATTTTGGATGCATTGGCTGCTTACTACATCATCGCACCAGCCGAAGCTTCTTCTAACTTGGCTCGCTATGACGGCATGCGTTATGGTCTGCGTGTTGAAGGCAAAGACATATACGACACATTTAAAAAGACTCGCGCTGCAGGATTTGGCGATGAAGTACAACGCCGTATGATTATCGGAACAGCAGTATTAAGTAGCGAATCGTATGACGTGTATTTTATGCAGGCAGCACGCGTTCGTCGCATGATTGCAGACAGCTTTAATTCTGCATTTGCACAATGTGATTTGATTGTATGTCCTTCATCTGCAAGTACAGCAATGCCATTGGACGCATCATTATCACCATTAGAATTCTATGCACTAGATTTGTTCACAGTTGCAATGAACTTGGCAGGCATTCCAGCTTGCAGTGTCCCATGCGGTTTGGCCAGCAACGGTCTACCATTGGGAATGCAGGTTGTAGGCGCACGTTTTGACGACATGCGTGTTTTGCAATTGGCAAAGCATATCGAAGCTGCCGCATCTGTTGACAACCGTCCAACAACAATAATGGGGAAATAAAAAAATCGACCGCAACGGCCGAAAGAAAGGAGATGATGGTGGCTAGGGACGGAATCGAACCGCCGACACAGGGATTTTCAGTCCCTTGCTCTACCAACTGAGCTACCTAGCCAACGCGGAAAGAATATTAAGATACAAAAAACAAAAAAGCAAGGGAAAAAGATAAAATGTTTACAATAAAAGGCAAAACAGGCGATTGGGAATTAGTAATTGGGCTGGAAACACATATCGAAGTGTTGTCAGAATCAAAATTATTCAGTGGCGCTTCTGCTGACTATAACCCAACCGTATCACCTAACACTCAGGTTTCGATGGTCGATGTTGCGATGCCTGGCATGTTACCTGTATTAAATGAACATTGTGTTGAACAGGCTATTAAAATGGGTCTTGGACTAAACGCTGAAATATCCAGACACAACCGTTTTGCGCGCAAACAGTACTTTTACCCTGACCTGCCTCAAGGCTATCAAATTTCACAACCTGCTGACGAAGCGCCAGTTGTTGGACGTGGTTGGGTTGAAATCACAGACGATGAAGGCAATCCTAAGAAAATCTTTATCGAACGCGCACATATGGAACAAGATGCTGCAAAAAACAAGCACGACATGCACCCTGCAAAATCTTTTGTAGACTTTAACCGCACTGGCGTAATGTTACTGGAAATTGTAACTTTCTTGGACACAAAAAATCCTGAAAACAATTCTTATATATCTTCTCCGGACGAAGCAGAAAAATACCTGCGTGCGATTCGCGAAATAGCACGCGCATTGGGTGTATCACGCGCAAACATGGAAGAAGGCTCTATGCGCGCAGACGTTAACGTCTCTGTTCGTCGTGTTGGTGAAACAACATTCCGCACCAGAACAGAAACAAAAAATATGGTTTCCTTCAAATTCATTAAAACAGCTATTGAATATGAAGCACGCCGTCAAATTGAACTTTATGAAAACGGTGGCACAGTAACACAAGACACTATGCGATTCCACCAAGACGATGGCACAACAAGTGTTGCTCGCAGCAAAGAAGATGCTTTAGATTATCGTTATTTCCCAGATCCAGACTTGTTACCAATTGAAATCACAGACGAACAAATCGAACGCATACGCAGCACTATGCCAGAATTACCATCTGCAACACGCGTGCGCTATACGACAGAATTCGGCCTTTCCGAATATGACGCTGCACGTTTAACAGAAAACACAAACATATCACATTGGTTTAACACAGCTGTTAACGGCAACGCAAAACAGGCAAAAGCCATTGCAAACTGGATGATAAGTGAACTGTTTGCTCACCCAGAAAATTGGGACGAAAAAAATGAACAATCAGGCATTGTAAATGAAATGCGCATTATCACTCCATCTGACTTATCAGAACTTGTTGAAATGATTTCTGACAACACAGTCAACGGAAAACAAGCCAAAGAAATCTTTATAAAAATGCTGGACGGCGAATCGGGTTCACCAAAAGAAATTGCAGACAAATTCGGCATGAAACAAATGACCGACACAGGAGCAATTGAAAAAATCATAGACGAAGTTATCGCTGCCAACCCATCTCAGGTTGAACAATACAAATCTGGCAAAGTTGGATTATTGGGCTTCTTTGTTGGCAATGTTATGAAAGCAACAGGTGGCACTGCAAACCCAGCAATTGTAAATGAAATCATCCGTAAAAAATTAGCATAAAACAAAAAGGAGCAGACATGACAAAAGTTATACAAATTGTTGAAAACAATCATATTACTGGCATTGTATATGGCACTGTTGAATATCCAGACGCAGTTGTTCGTCACAACCCAAAAAGTACCAATGTCAAAACACAAATTAGCAAAGCTAAAATCAAACAAATGCAAAAATCACGCATCAAACAAAAATAAACCATGATAAGTTTTGCAAAACATTTAATAGAACTACAGAGGCAAAAGATGCAACCAAGCATTTCAGATATTTGCAAAATAATGAAAGAAATGGCGCAATTTGAAGCGTACGCAAAAATACATTATCACGAAAAACGTCATAGGCAAAATTATATTCAGCGTGCAAACAAATGGGCCCAATAAAGCACATACAAACAAGACGCAACAATACAAAAAACAAATAAAAACTATGAAAAAATTCTTTATCCAAACTTTTGGTTGTCAAATGAACGTGTATGATAGTTGGCGAATCGCAACTATGCTTGAACACCGCGGAATGAGTCGTACAGACAAAGTAAGCGAAGCTGACATTATCATATTAAACACTTGTGCAGTTCGTGCAAAAGCAACGGATAAAGTATTTTCTGCCTTGGGCAGAATCAGACGTGCTAAAAAGCCCTCTGCTCTATTTGGAATTGTTGGTTGTGTTGCACGCGAATCGGGCAGCAATGCATTTCGTAGAATCCCCGATTTAAATTTTGTATTGGGACCTCAAAGCTATCACAAACTACCACAGATTTTGGACAATCCAGACGCGAAATTATTAAACATTGATTTAGGCGGATTAGAGAAATTTGACGAACTGCCACAGATGGAAAAATCTCCAACAGTTGCATATATACCAATCCAAGAAGGATGCGATCATGTTTGCACATATTGCATTGTACCGTACACACGCGGTCGTGAAATTTCACGTTCCTTTAACGATTGTGTTCGCGATACTATTCATGCTGCAAACACTGGTGCCGTTGAAATCTGTTTCTTGGGTCAAAATGTGAACGGTTATAAATACACAGATGAAACAGGTCATTTGTATAAACTGTCTGATTTAATTCGTGAAGCAGCTAAAATCGAATCAGTAAAACGAATCAGATTCACATCCAGTTATCCAACAGAAATGACAGACGACTTGATAGACATGTTCGCAACAGAACCAAAACTTTTACCGTTCTTGAACATGCCGATACAAAGCGGCTCTCAGAATGTATTAAAACGAATGAATCGTCCATACGCCCTAGAATTATACACAGACATTATTCGCAAATTGCGAATCGCTCGTCCTGACATTCAAATATCATCTGACTTTATTGTTGGCTTTCCAGGCGAATCGGACGAAGACTTTGAACAAACAATGCAAATTGCAGAACAAATAAAATACATCAACTCATATTCTTTTAAATATTCTCCTCGTCCACACACTGCTGCCGCTTTGATGACAGACCAAATACCAGAAAACATCAAAGCAAAACGCCTTGCAAAATTGGACACATACTTAAACGAACTTCAACGAGAATTTAACATTGGTTGCGTGAATAAAACAATGCAATGCTTACTAGAAGGTCCAGACAAAACAGGCAAACATTTAATTTATCGTACACCATATATGCAACAATGTATTGTCGAACAAACCTCAGACAATGCACCTGCTCCAATCTTGGCAGACATTTGCATTACGGCCGCAAACAAGGCTTCATTGCGTGGCAAATTTGTAAAATAATAACCTAGAACATTATTCTCGCATTAACAGAAGTCTTATAAGACAAAGTTTCGTTCATACTGATAACAGACAAATCTATATAACCGCCTATCATATCCAAAGTCGATTCAAATCCCAACCGACCTGTTGCAGATAAAGTGCCTTTTGTATCAGCAACAACAGAAGCACCATACACATATGCTAAATCTGACATTGTATATTTATATTCTGCATTCAAACCAGATCTAAGCATATAATCTCTATAACTAAACCCATTTATATCATAAAATTGCATTCCCAAACCAACAAACGGAGTTACAGAAAATGAATCGCTTTTTATATCATAACCTGCATCAAAAATACCATATTCCAGAACAGTTGCCTTGTTTTTAACCACACCATCATAAAACACATAGTCAGTATTAAAATCTATTATAGAAGTTCCAAGCCCAACACGCATAAACACATCATTACTAAACAAATATTTTGCATTAAAATTCACCCCATATAACACACCTGACATTTCATCTAAATCAGACGCGTATTCAAGACTGCCTGCCACAAGACTTAAATTCATATTTAATTTGTCAGAAACTGATATTCCATAAGCTATATCCGCACCATACATATAAAAGTCATCAGACAAGACACCAAACCCACTAACATTTAAACCGTCTGTTAAAGACTTATCTACACCCAACATATTAACAGCATTAACAATCTGCAACGAATCATATAAAACATCCGGATTAAACAACGCAGACCGACCCATAACAGAACACAAAGAATCTTTGTCTACGGCAGAATCCAAGGCGTGCATTAATTTATTATTTTTATTATCTTCGCGTAACGAATTTATAAAACCACCAAGTTCTTCATCAAATATCACACTATAATCTGTTTCACGAACGCGTTTCAGACACAGACTTTTATTTATAATTTCACCAGTAGTAACAAACATTACATCATCATCATTGGACACGAAACGCACTGCATTACCACCTGTTACATTATCCAACACAGCCACATTATACAAAGCATCAATATCATCTATTATAAATTTTACATTATTTCCAATTTCAACACGCATTGAGTGATTTAACGGCAACTGATTTATGCGCAAAGTAACATTTTCTAAAACAATACTATTTGCATCAGTTGCAAAATCAACAACATCTGCCAAGTTTAAATTATTATCACCGCTAACTTTTATTGAATAATCTGCAGAAAAATTTGCTGCAACCATATTATCAAGACTAGATACCAATTGAAAAACTCTAGCATTATCGTTCAGCACAACATTTCCGAAATCTATTGTATTATAATTCTCAAAATACACATTACATCTAGAACAAACATTCACATTGTCAGCCTGCAAAACACCATAATTTTCAACAATGATCGATTCTTGTATATTCAAATTATCCAGCAGCACATTAACATTTTCTGCAATTATTGTATTTTCTAAAAAGCTCTTTGTACCTGTTACAGGAAGTGTAACAACATCTGCCAACAAGTCAGTTATTGACATAGACCATACAGATAAAAATACGATATATTTATACACATCACAAACATAGCACATACGATTTTTTCTTAAAGAAAAAACATAAAAACCCCGAATAATTTCGGGGTTGATAGATATGCGATAGAGATAATTTATTTTTCCAATTTACCCCAACCAGCCTTGTAGCCACCATCACGCTCCAAATAAATATTAGCGCCATTTAGTTGTGCTGCAGTTACACCTTGAATCATATAGCTTTGATTCAATTTGCCACTTTTACCTGTTTCCAACATAGGCATTTGCGCACTTATTGCACTTGAAGAGCTACAGCATTTAACATCGTTATAGCAAGAATCACATTGATATAGTTTTACTGTATATGGAACACCAGCACGCAAATCTTTTAAATCCACATCCATTTTCAAACCATTAGCTGTATCACGAAATTTAATATGGCCCATTTTAGATTCACCACCATGGCTGCTATGAGTATACATTTTTGCATAAACATGTTTTACATCAGGCTTTTCATATGCTTGATAAACAACAATTGTATCAGACTCTATAACCTCTACAGGTTCTACATATTGATTATGATGCATTGCCTTTTTTGGATGATGCTTCATTGGACAAGTTGAACATGCTGCCAACAAACCTGCTGCGCCAAGAACAGATGCGAACATACATGTTTTTTTAATTAAACAAGACATTTATTTTCTCCTTTTTTGTATTGTTGGTACAGTAATAATTTTACTATGTTTTTTGTATTTTTCCGCAGGTTTGAATACCTAGGAATACGAACAAAACCGCCGTATAGCAAACTTTTTGAAAACACACCTATAGCACAACATATTTCAGTTTTGATAAATTATTTTTGCATCGCATTAACATCAAAAAAAGGAGAAAAAAATGTATGAATTAATGCAACATTTAATCGCGTTTAAATACGCATGCAAAAACAAACATTGGTCAACAGACAATTATTCAAAACATCTCTTATTTGACAGATTATCAGAAGACATAGACACATGGGTTGATGAAATTGCAGAGTCTTATTTTATGGCAAACAACAAAAAAGATATCTTTAAACAAGACATATTAAGTCCAAAATTAATCAACACTAATTTGACAGAAGCTTGTGAAAAGATTATTTCATTATTAGAAAAAATAATTAACGACAATGACACAAACGAAGGTATAAACTCTTTACTAAGTTCTATCGAAGAAGGATTTCTGAGCAAACTTGCGCTTGCTAAACTGTCATAAAAAAACGCCCCGTTTGGGGCATTTTTTTAGAACATAAATCTGACACCGACATCGCCACCAAAATTATGCAATCCTGATTGTACATCGATATAAGTATAACGAGCTGCAATATCAACAGCAAAACTTTCCATATCAAATGTAACACCAGCTGTTCCCATACCAGCAAATCTAGTTTTGCTTTCGCTATGGTGTGGTACCAAGGCACCTTGACGCTTAATATCAGCAAACACCATACCAGCACCTAAACCTGCAAAAGGTCGAATTGTTTTATATGGACCAAATTCCATATAAGAATTCCACAAAACAGTTTGCATTTTTGCTTCTACATTAATACTTCCTGCTGCACCAAAGTTTTCTCTATCAGCAGTTTTTCCATAATAAGTCCATTCCAATTCAGAACGCACTGTATCGCACACTTCTAAACCCAAAGCTGTACGACCTTGGAATATCCAATCTGTAATAGATTCTTTATTACCATCATATTTATAGTTTAAATTAGTATAGCTCAAGCCTCCTCTCAAACCAACATATGGATCCATACCCCACATTTTCCAAGAACTGCCCTGCTCTGGATGATTAATCGCAAACGCTGGACATGCAATCAAGGCTGCTAATGTCGAAATTGCTATTTTTTTCATTTCTTCTCCTTTTTATTTTTTTTGATACATTCAAAGTTTCATGTCGACATATTAATTTTACCAGCCTTACCGCCATATTTATATAGGTATGAATCCCCGAAAAAAACGCACAAACAGCACAACAAAAAAACCGCCAAACGGCGGCTTAAAAGTGGTGGACGCGCAGGGACTCGAACCCTGGACCCACTGATTAAGAGTCAGTTGCTCTACCAACTGAGCTACGCATCCAGAACTGAATTATTTAATCAGAACGGGGCTAATTATAGACTTTTTTCTATCAATTGCAAGTTTTTATCACACCCACTATCTGTTAATTTATTTTTTCAAATATGTTGAAGGATTATAAGCCTTGGTCCCCTTACGAATTTCAAAATGTAATTGTGGACTATCAACCTTACCTGTTTCACCAACAGTTCCTATTTTTTGTCCGACTGTAACTTTATTTCCCCTACGCACATCCATAGTCCCCATATGAGCATACACAGTCATCCAACCACCTGCATGTTGTATAATAACCAAATTTCCCATACCTTTTACTTCGTTACCAGCATACGCAACAACACCATTTTCAGCAGCCTTAACCGCAGCACCACGCGAAGCCGCAATATTTATACCATCATTGAACAATCCATTTGTTTTGGCACCATATGCAGACAGTATTTTTCCACGAACAGGCCAAGCAAACTTAGAAGAAGAACGCGCACCAATCGTAGGCAATTTCTTTGTAGGATCTGAAGAAATTTTCTTTACAGGTGCAGCAGATATCTTTACCTCTTTTTGTCCTACCACTTCTGTAGTGCCTGTTGCCGCTTCCTGTTTTACAGTTGTTTTTGCAACTTGCTTTTCCGACACGGTCGCAACTTTTGCATCTGCCAAGTTTGGCACACGCAACTTTTGTCCAATAGACAAACTGAACGGAGGGGTTAAATTATTCATAACAGCCAAATCATTAACAGGTATCGCATACTGTCTAGACAAAGAATACAAAGTATCACCGCGCTGAACAGTTATATCTTTTAATTCTACACGAGTTGCACTTCTAACAACATTAGAAGGCTTTTTTATCTGCAACACATCATCAGCACCTGCTGTTGCTGTTACAACTTCTGCTTCTTTTGCAAGAGTCAACTTTTGTCCAACAGACAAACTATACGGCTCTTCAAGGTTATTTGCCTTTGCCAAATCTTGTATAGTTGTATTGTGTTTTTTTGCTAAAGAATATAGTGTATCACCAGTGGCAACAACAATCTCTTGCTTTCCGGCATCTTCTTGTGTTTTTACATCTTCTGCATCAGAAGCATCATCTTTGTCATCAGTTATTTCCTGACCATATAATTCTTGTTTTTGTGTTTCTTCTGCCTGCACAGGAAGTGCATAGTCATCTACACTAGCATAAACAACATAGTTATCATCAGAATCTGTACCATACAAACTAGGCGAAGCATAAACCCCATAGTCTGTTGCAGCAGAATTATAAATCTCTGGATTAGTATTTGGGTCTGCCAGCAATGCTGGATACCGCGCAGAAATAAATTCACCAACGCTATCTGGGAATGACATAACACGGGGTTGCAAATCACACGCAGTTTGCATCAATAAAACACCTGTCAAAATCAAAAAGATTTTTTTCACACAATAATTATATCATAAATTTAGTCATGACGCATAAATAAAATACTAAATTCGAACAATAACCACATTGGAACAGCCAACAACAGCTGAGAAACCACATCAGGTGGTGTTAAAACAGCCGCCACAATAACGATTATAACAATTGCATATCTGCGCATTCTAAGTACTTGTGCTTTTTTTAACAGCCCTATTCTATTTAACAAAACCAACACCAACGGCAATTGAAATGCAACACCAAAGACCTTTAACATACCAATTGCAAAATGTAGATAATCACGAACAGCTGGCATTATCACATTCGGCACATCTGTTACCTGATTCAAATCAACAAAGAACTTGAACATCAATGGCAACAAGAAATAAAAAGCAAACCCTGCCCCACATAAAAACAATATCGGCGACATAATTAAAATTGGCAATATAACTTTTTTCTCTGTCTGTTTTAATCCAGGCCCCACAAAAGCCCAAAAATGCCACAACAATACAGGAATAATTGCAATCAAAGCCACCAACCCTGCCATCGACAAACGAATCATTAATCCATCAGTCAAACCCGTGTATAACAAAACCCCATCAGGCCATACATTTAACAAAGGCAAAGTCAAAAACACTTGTGTTATTGGGGCCACATACCACCCAATCACAAACGCAATTGCAAAAAAGCCCAAACTCCACAAAATACGTCTTCTCAGTTCTGAAAAATGTTGCATCATTGTCATATTTTTCATTTTGATGCCTTTTTCTTTACTGTTTTCTTAACGGTTTTCTTCTTGTTTTTTTTAGGTATTACAGACGAAAAGCTATCTATCATATCATTTGTTGTAGAACGCACTAAATCATCTATTGGCTTTTCCAATTCTATTTGCTGTTTTATATTTTCCGAAGCATCTGTGATTTTCCAAATAATCTGTCGTACAAAATTCACAGTCTTTGCTAAAAAGCGAGCCACATCAGGCCACAAACGGGACGGTATAATCAATACCGCAACAATCACTATCACAAAAAATTCAGACCAGCTTATACCAAACATTTTTAATCGTAAAAGTCATCACCATCATTAGTGTTAATAGTTTTGTGTCTTGATATTTGAAAGAAGTCTTTTGCAAATTTTGTTTTTTCTGCTAAATTGCGAAACGCAACATCTGTTGTCGCACCGGTAGCATCGACCACAGACCAAGAATTCAGCTTTATTGGTTTTTTATCAAAAACAACCGTCATATGCCCCAAACCTTCTTGACCACGCAAATTCAGCTTTAATGAAAAAGTATTCTTATAATCATTAGTTTCAACAACACTTATATCTGCATTTTTCAAATCAATATTTTTTCTAACTAAAATCCCCGCCGGAGTACTTGTCAAAGGAACAGTTGTAATTTGGTCCAAAGACTTATCAAAAAAGTACAAATCTTGACCATCAGAAATTAGTTGAATTGGCATATTATCATAATCCAATCTAACGCGTCCTGGACGCAACATAGAAAAAGTACCTTTTTCCTGTTTACCATTTGCAGTTTGCACAAAACCACCATTTAATCCAGTGATAGAATTTAAATATTTTTCTGCACTTGTAACCAATTTTGAATCAACACCTGCAAACGCAGAAACAGAAACAAACAAGCAAACAATACTTACAATAATTTTTTTTAACACTACCTACTCTCCCTTAAATAATTCCAGCACACGTGCTTTTACATTTTCAATTGAATCATCACGAACAATTGCACCAGCAGCCCTTTCGTGTCCACCACCACCAAGTTCGATTGCTATTTTATCGATTGGTTTTCTACGACTGCGTATAGAAATTCCTATTTGATTCATTTTTTGTTCTTTCAACAAAACAACATATTCCACACCATGAATCTGAGACAACAGATTCAATATCAATTCACCACGTCCATCCAAATACTTATAGTCTTTTTTATACACCACAGCTAATGCCAATCGGCCTTGATAAAAAAACTCTGCGTCTGCTGTTGTTTGAGCTTCCAACAAAACAGTCTTGCGTTGTTTATTATACATCAGCTCTATCAAGCCACGAATATTAACACCAGAATCTACCAGTTCTGCCATTATTCGCAATGCATCGCCATTACGTACAAACTTAAAATTACCAGTATCTGTTAAAATTCCCAACGCCAACAAATCTGCCGAACAAGAATCAATATACAACTCGCTTTTACGGAAAATATTATAAACCAAAACAGCAGTTGCTGCGGCAGTATCATCATTTAAACACAAGTTACCAATCGTGTTATCATTTTTATGATGATCTATTTCAACCACAAACTTTGCATTATCTACAAAAGGTCTTGGGCCACCAATATGATCTGGATTTCCATAATCTACTACTATTGCCAAATCCACAGGTTGCGACATATCTACGCGTTGGAAATATTTTATTTTTCCACGGTTCGGTATAT
>JAFZHX010000028.1 GCA_017554665.1 Alphaproteobacteria bacterium | reverse complement strand
GCAAAAACGGCAGACGTTGTAACAAATAGTGAATTTGAAACATTTACAACAACTAATACAGCGGATATTGCAGATGCTAAAAAAGCCGGTACAGATGCACAGACAGCAGCAAATACAAATGCGGCTTTGATCCAAAGCTTGGCACAAGAAGTAGATCAAATGCAAGCGGCTGGCTATATTACAAATGAAGCTTTGACTGGTTATGCAAAAACGGCAGACGTTGTAACAAATAGTGAATTTGAAACATTTACAACAACTAATACAGCGAATATTGCAGATGCTAAAAAAGCTGGTACAGATGCACAGACAACAGCAAATGAAGCTTTGCAGGGTGCAGAAGCTGCGAATGGTGTGATAGGGACTTTGAAATCAGCAGCATTTACAGAATCAAATGCCTATGCAACAGCAGCACAAGGTGCTAAAGCAGATACTGCATTGCAACGGGTCGCTTGTGCAAATCCAGATGGCTGTGTACTGATGGCGGATGGTACAGTAGTGGGGCTTGTTAATACCTATACTTCTGAAGAAAACTAATACCTATGGATATAGGAAAAATAAAAACTGGGGATTCTTCCCCAGTTTTTTTATTTGTTAAACGAAAAATTTTCACCCGTCATTCAGTGGAGTGTTTTTGAGCCCTGGGTTTATAATATAAAAAGTAAGAAGATCTGGTTTCTGGTGTATGGCCCTGGAATGACAAAAAAGGAAACAAAAAAACACCCGGTTGCGGGTGTTTTTTATTATCTTGTTTTTGTTATTCGACCCAAATGGTTGCAGTGCCAGTACCATTAGATGAAGTTGGAATTTTGCCATACTTTCCATCTGTATAACTTTTCGCATTGGCTTCTGCAACATTGGCTTTTGTAGTTGCGTCTTCGGCAGCTGCAATAACAGCACCTTCGACATAACCGGCTGTAGCGATTTTTGTTTCTGCGGCGAATGCAGCAGGCGTAAATACTGATAAAAATGCCAATGTTACTACGGTTTTTTTCATTATGTTTTCCTATCTTGATACAATTATAACAAAAATTGGCATATTTGGTCAATAGCCAAAATTAGCTTTTATTAAAATAAACTAATTAAACCAATTCCCAGTGCTGCACATACTATGGCGCCTATTGTTAATGGCCAAAAGTATTTGTTTACTATTGCGTTTGCGCGTTCTTGAAAGCGATATAATAATGCTGCAATTATCGCAAAGCGGCCTGTGCGGAATATCGCAGATACCGCAAGAAATAGTAAAATTGGATAGCCTATGAATCCTAGCCATATTGCAAGTAATTTATATGGTATTGGTGTTACAGCTGTTAAAACAATTATCAATATGCCGTACTTGGAAAACATTGGCTTTATCGCTGTTTCTATCAGCTCTGGATTTGAAAAGGTTTCTATTAGCCATACACCAACGGAATCATAAAGCCACATACCAATCATATAGGCAATCGCGCCACCAACAATAGAACCCAAAGATGCCGCGACCGTTATAGGAAATGCGCGCTTTTTATTCGCAATAATAGGTGGGGTTATAAATACTTCGGGTGGAATAAATAAAAATATCGATTCGCAGATTGTTAATAGAAATACAATCCATGAATATCCGCGTGATTCAGATTTCTTTAATATATATTCCGAAAATTTCATAACTTTTCCCCAATTAAATAAAAAATTTACTTGATTGTAATTTAATATTTAATATTTTACAATCATAATAAATTAAATAAAGATATAGATATGCCAAAAAAACAATTTAATTCTAATCGTGGCGAACGGGTCGCTTCAAAAGTACAAACTTTGGTCGCAGAAATTCTGCGCGATATTTATGGCGATGATAGTATCGTTAGCGGTGTGTCGTTGGTTGGTGCTGATTCTCATGGTGGATTGCAGTTTGTGCGTTTGTTCTATTACACTCGTAACCCTGATATTCCTGCTGTGCAGAAAAAACTTGATGATATCACTCGTTCTGTGCGGTTTGAATTGGCAGCTCGTATGAATCAAAAGTATGTGCCTGATATTCGCTTTGCTTATGATGATACTTTGGAACGGGCAGCTAGAATTGACGAGTTGTTAAATAATTTAAAATAATTTGAAAAAAATGCCTTGCGATTGCGGTCATACTGGTTTATTATTGCCGCATGAAACAGAGTAATATTCGAAATTTTTCCATTGTTGCACATATTGATCACGGTAAATCGACACTGTCTGATAGATTGATTGAGTTTACTGGTGGTCTTCAATCCCGTGAAATGAAGGCTCAAGTCTTGGATTCTATGGATATAGAACGCGAACGCGGCATTACTATCAAGGCTCAGACCGTGCGTCTTAATTACAAGGCTAAGAACGGTGAAACTTATCAGTTGAACTTGATGGATACACCTGGGCATGTGGACTTCTCGTACGAGGTTTCACGCTCGCTGGCTGCATGCGAAGGCGCGTTGGTGCTGGTCGATGCAACACAGGGTGTACAGGCACAAACTTTGGCAAATGCTTATTTGGCTTTGGATAATGATTTGGAAATGTTGCCAGTGCTGAATAAAATTGACTTGCCTTCCAGTGATGTTCAAGGAACTCGTGAACAAATCGCAGATGTTATCGGCTTGGATGCAAATGATGCGTTGGCTGTGTCTGGAAAAACTGGTGATGGTGTGCCTGAATTGTTGGAAGAAATTGTGAATAAATTACCACCACCACATGGTGATGAAAATGCTTCTACACGTGCTTTGCTGGTTGATTCTTGGTACGACTCTTATTTGGGGGTTGTGATTTTAGTGCGTGTTGTTGATGGTACTTTGGCGCGTGGCCAGAAAATTAAATTTATAGCGACAGGCGCAGAATATGTTGTCGATAAAATCGGCTATTTTACACCAAAAATGGTTAATGTAGATAAACTGCATACCGGTGAAATCGGCTTTATTATTACAGGTATGAAAACTATTCATGACTGTAAGGTCGGTGATACTATTATCGATGCAAGGGCTGAAAATGCTCAAATGTTGCCTGGGTTTAAGCCTTCGGTACCTGTGGTATTCTCTTCGTTCTTTCCAGTCGAAGCTGATGACTATCCAACATTTCGCGAAAGTGCAGAAAAGTTGGCGTTAAATGATGCTTCGTTTATGTTTACAGTGGAAAAATCTTCGGCACTTGGATTCGGCTTGCGTTGCGGATTTTTGGGACTGTTACATATGGAAATCATCAGTGAAAGATTAAGTCGTGAATTTAATCTGAACTTGATAAATACTGTGCCAAGTGTGCTGTATAAAATTCATCTGCGTAATGGAGAAGTTATCGATTTGGAAAATCCAGCAGATATGCCAGAAGCAACTAGAATCGCTTCTATCGAAGAACCTTGGGTGCGTGCAACAATTATGATGCCAGATAAATATATGGGTGGCATTATGTCTTTGTGCGCAGAAAGACGCGGTGTCCAAGAAAATATCTCTTATGTCGGAAATCGTGCGGTGCTGGTTTATCAGTTGCCGTTAGCTGAAATTGTGTTCGATTTCTATGATAGGGTAAAATCTATATCTTCTGGTTATGCGTCTTTTGACTATGTTGTCTATGGTTATCAGGCTTCTGATTTGGTCAAGGTTAATATCTTGGTTAACGAAGAAAATGTAGAGCCTTTGTCTTTTATGTGCCATCGCTCGTTCGCTGAAAAACGTGGCCGTCAGATTGTAGAAAAACTAAAAGACTTGATTCCAAGACATCAATTTAAAATTCCTTTGCAGGCAGCAATTGGTGGAAAAATTATCGCACGTGAAACAATCGCTGCGTATCGTAAAGATGTTACTGCAAAGTGCTATGGAGGGGATATAACTCGTAAGCGAAAGTTGTTGGAAAAACAGAAAGAAGGTAAAAAGCGTATGCGCTCTTTCGGTAATGTAGAAATCCCACAGTCCGCTTTTATTAATGCATTGAAAGTATCGTAAAGAAAAAGGTTAAATTATGAATTGGTTTACTTATTTAGTTGAAACACCTTTTGTTCAAAAAAAACAAGATTGGGCCGAATATAAAAAACTTAAAAAAGAATTAAAAGGTGAAAAAAAACATTTGCAAAATGCCGAAAGGGGCATTTATCGCATGTTCTATGAAGAAGAGCTGTTTGAAGAATATGATGCCTGTATGAAAACTCGCGTAATGCTGGTGCGTGCAAGTAATTCGGACGGCGCATTGTTTGACTATAATTTAATGCATATACAAGAAAGTCGTTGTACAAATTTTGTGCCAGTCGATGATGAACAGCTTTGTCCATGCACTAATTGTCCTGCGTTTTCTAAAAATAAAGAATATTATGAAACTCGTCGTAATATAAAAGAAATGACGGAAAAACGTAAACGGTTTTGGAAAAATAAGTTTGCACAAAATACAAAATAATAACCAAAGGGGCCAGATATGGCACACCAGTTTTATTTTAATCCTTATATCTTAGATAACTTGCCTGCGCCAGCCAAAGGGTTTAGTGTCGTGCAAGATATCGAAGATCCTAGGTTGCGTATGTATATCACTAGTCGTGGTGTAAAAACATTCTTTGTGCGTAAACGCGTTAACGGTAAAGATAAAAGAATTTTAATCGGTAATTATCCAGACGTTGATGTTGATGATGCTCGTGCGGCGGTTAATACTGTGTTGGAAAACGCTGCTAAAAAAACTGTTGTGCGCAGAAAGAAAATTTCTTTTAAAGATTTCTTGGACTTGTATTTGAAAAATAAAGTTCGTAGAAATGAAGATTCTTATATGAAACTGTTGCGTTCGGTTAATAGACATTTGGTTGATTTGTTTGATAAGAATATCGCGGATATATCTGCTGATGATGTAAAAAATGTTGTAGCGAAAATATCAGGAACTGCAATCGCAGCTCGTATGCAAGAGTTGTTACAAAGTGTGTTTAAGTATGCAATTGATATGGGATATGTGAAAAATAATCCTGCGTCTAGTATGGAAAAAATAAAACAAAATCGTCGTGTGCGTCCCTTGAATAAATCAGGACTTAGACGCTTGGTCAAGACGATTGAAAAACTGGATGATGTTATTTTGCGTGGTGCGTTCTTGATGCTTGTTTATGGTTTTGCTCCGCGTTCAAAAATATTTTCAATGGCTTGGGAAGATTTAGATTTTAATCATGATATGTGGTTGTCGCGTCCTTTGTCGGATAGGGCAGTGCTGTTGTTGCAGGATTTCCCACAAGAAAGCGATTGGGTGTTCCCAAGTGGCGGCGGAATGCATTTGGTGGATCCTCGTACTTCGTGGAAAAGAATTGTTACACAAGCAGGAATACCAAATTTAACAATGGATGATGTCTATAAATTTTTAATGCGTCAGGTGGTTTGGGTGTCCGATAAAGAAGAGTTTAGGGCGAACTTAAATGCTTTGTTGGACGATATTTTAGCAGAAAATATTTGATAGTGTGATTTTTAGGATTTGTTACAGATTGTTATAATTGCTTGACACTATGGTATGAAAATGATAGTCTGTAACACAATGACGGTCAAGGTAAGGACCAAACAAATTAACTAAAACAAAGGAAAAAAAGATGACAACTTTTGAACAAGTAAAAAAAATCGTAGCTGATAAACTGGGTGTTCCAGAAGAAAAAGTTACAGAAACAGCAGCGTTCGTTAACGACTTGGGCGCAGACTCTTTGGACGTTGTTGAATTCGTTATGGAAGTTGAAAAAGAATTCGATATTACAATTCCTGATGATGCTGCAGCAAAATTGGAAACAGTTGGCGATGCAGTTAAATACATCGAAGAACACAAAGCAAAATAATATTGCGTTTGAAAAAATAATTTCCGTCAGTCAAACAGACTGGCGGATTTTTTTACTGCATTTTGAATTTAAAACAGCTATTATGTAGCTGTGAACTAACTTTACAAAGGAATATGTAATATGAAAAGAGTTGTTATTACAGGTATGGGTATTGTTTCTCCTGTGGGGACTGGTGTTGAATACGCTTGGAAAAATGTTTTGGCAGGAAATAGTGGTGTAAAAAAAATTGATGCGTTCGAAGTTTCTGATTTAGCATCACAAATTGCTGGTTTGCCTCAGGTTGGTACAGAAGAAGGAATGTTTAATCCTGATAGTGTTATAGAACCACGTGAACAACGCAAAATGGATAAGGCTATTATTTATGGTATTGTTGCAGCAGATGAAGCTATCAAGGATGCAGGCTTGGATACATACGAAGGAGATAAAGAACGTATCGGTGTGTCAATCGGTAGTGGTATTGGTGGCTTGAATACTATTTATGAAAATTGTATCGAATTGCATACAGGTGGTCCACGTCGTGTAAGTCCATTTTTTATTCCAAAAGGTATTATAAATATGCCTGCAGGTAATGTTTCTATTAGATATGGTTTCAAGGGACCAAATATTTCTGTTGTTACAGCATGTGCAACTGGTGCTCATTCTATTGGTGAAGGGGCTCGTTTAATTCAGCATGGTGACGCAGATATTATGATTTGTGGCGGCACAGAAAGTGCAGTTGGTCGTATCGGATTAGCTGGTTTCTCTGCAATGCGTGCATTAAGTACACGCAATGATGAACCAGAAAAAGCATCAAGACCTTGGGATAAAAATCGCGATGGTTTTATTATGTCCGAAGGTGCGGGTGTTTTAGTGCTGGAAGAATATGAACATGCTGTGAAGCGTGGTGCAAAAATTTATGCCGAAGTTGCAGGTTATGGATTGTCAGGTGATGCATATCATATCACAGCCCCAGCTGAAGGTGGCGAAGGTGGTTTGCGTGCAATGAAAGCGGCTATCAAAGATGCAGGATTGACCCCAAGTGATGTTGATTATATCAATGCTCATGGAACTTCAACAGGTTTGGGTGATATTGGGGAATTGGCAGCGGTTAAAACATTGTTTGCAGATATGCCAGTTTCTATGTCTTCTACTAAATCTGTAACAGGACATTTGTTGGGTGCTGCTGGCGCTGTCGAAGCTATCTTTTGTGTTTTAGCAATTCGTGATGGAATTGTTCCGCCAACAATTAACCTGGATGATCCAGAAGATGCAGTTGGTGATTTTGACTTGGTTCCACATGTTGCAAAGAAACGCAAGGTTGATGTTGCAATCAGTAATTCGTTTGGGTTCGGTGGTACAAATGCATCATTAGTTTTGAAAAGGGCAGAATAATGTCTGAAGGCAAGACGGTATTTGTGTGTAATGAAAGTATCAAGCGTGAAAAATGCGCTGGTTGTGATTTTGCATGCGTCTTGTGTTCTTATATAGATAATTATCGCGCAACTTTTGTTGTAGGAACACCGATAGTTAATGAGCTATCTGTTATTCAGTATGTTGGTCCTGATGGTAAAGTTTATAATCCACAAGTAGGTGTTGGGACATCTGGTGGTAAAAAATTAAGCACCAAGGAAATAGAAAAAATACACGACAAAGTATTAAGTAATGCTCGAAAATATGTTTCGGAAACATGTTTGTTATATAAGTCGCATTAAAAATCCCCGATAGAGGATTTTTATGTATTAAGAGTAAGATAAAGGTAATAAAATGTTTGATGGTGACGATGTTAAAACTGATGTATGCCAAGGATGTGAAAAAGGTTGTATGTTGACTTCTAGTATTCATTATAAGTGGCATGGTTTTCGTGTCGCTACGCCAAGTGTTAACGGGTGGCCTGTGACATCATATAGGGATGAAAAGAAGGTTTTACAGTCATCAGAAGTTTATTTGCCAAAGGATAGGGAACTGACCGAAGAAGAAAAAACAAAAGCGCATGAAGAAACGTTGCAGACTGCGCGTAAGATAGCAAGTATATTGTGTGCGAAATATAAAACACTATAAATTTAGTGTAAGGGGTTAAGCGATGTTGACTGATAATAATATAAAACAAGATGTTTGTCAGGGATGTGAAAAACAGTGTGCGCTGGGGTGTTGTCAGCAACGTGCAGTTTTAGATTTTGATGATAAAAAGTTGGTGCCTACTGTTGCTGGTATGGCGGTTACTGAATATGTCGATGAAAATGGTGTTTTGTTTTCTGCTGGGATTGTAATGTCTAGGTATGTAAAAAAGTCTTTTAAAAGACATCTGGAGTTGTGCAGAAAAGTTACAGAAGAAGCAAGGCGTATATCAACATTATGTGCCGACTATAGAACACGATAAAAAGATACCACCCGATTGGGTGGTGTTTTTATTTTGTTTTACGATGCGCACAATATTGTACTAAATCAAATGCTTTGATAAGTGCGTCGTATTGATTTTTATATCTTAGCTCTGGTATCAAATCGTTGCCGATTTTTGGTTCAAAACTGCTGCCGGACGCGATTGCTTTGATTCTGCAATGCATATCGCAACCACTACATGTTTCTCTTATTTTGAAGCGTTTTTCAGTAACACTTGGTTGATTTGTTGTGCCATAAAATTCACACAGTGTTGATATTCTTTCAGCTGTATCAACAGCTTCAAAATCAGTACTTAGTCTGTCAATAGAATGAAATGTACAGTCGTTGATTTGTGGATAATGCCAATAACCAGTGCTGTGTAATTTGCAATTCTTTTCACAACCATGACAATTTTTTTCGTATCTAAACATTTCTTTTCCTAAACTTTTGGTCGGAGTAACAGGGTTCGAACCTGCGACTTCTACGTCCCGAACGTAGCGCTCTACCAGGCTGAGCTATACTCCGGTAAATAGTGTGCGAATTATGCGACTCTTTTATATGAATTTCAATATGTTTTTTTTGTGTTTTTTACTTGTATTTTTATTTGTATGCACCATATTTACTAGTGCGTAACAAAAAGGAAAAAAGATGTTTATAAAGCGTTTCTTGAAAAAAGAAAAATTTGATAATTATGATGATTATATTCAAAACGCTGTTCCTGTTGTGCCTGAAAACTTTAACTTTGCGTATGATGTGCTGGATGTTATGGCAGATGAAACTCCGGACAAGGTTGCAGTTTTGTGGGTGAACGATACTGGCGATAAAAAAGTTATTACTTTTAAAATGTTGTCAGAAATGTCGGGCAGAGTGGCGAACTTCTTGTCGCAGCAAGGAATTAAAAAAGGTGATGCTGTTTTATTGTTTATGCGTCGCAGATGGGAATACTGGGTGCTGATGATGGCAATGCATAGAATTGGTGCGATTCCAATTCCTTCGACAAACCAGTTGAAATCAGAAGATATAAAGTTTCGTATTAAAACTGCTGGTGTGAAAAATATTATAGCTTTTGATGACGGAACAATTATTAATGAAATCAAAGTTGCAATCGGTGATAAAGAAGATATTAGGTTAATAGATTGTGCAGAAATAGAAGAAGCTGCATACGGAAAATATTCGCCGATCTTTGAACGTGTGCCTAATGAAAATACTGATACTATGGTTGTGTATTTTACAAGCGGTACAACAGATATGCCAAAAATGGTTGCTCATAACTTTACATATCCGCTGGGGCATATTAATACCGCTGTCTTTTGGCAAAGACTAAATGAAAACGATATTCATTTTACTTTGTCCGAATCTGGTTGGGCAAAATGTTCTTGGGGAAAAATGTATGGTCAATGGTTGGCTGGTGCAACTGTGTTTGTGTTTGATTTTTCGCGGGTGTTTACAGCTAATGATTTGTTGAGTGCAATTGCAGATAACAAAGTAACTTCGTTCTGCGCTCCTCCGACTGCGTACAAGATGATGATTCATACGAATATGAAAAAGTATGATTTGTCTTCTTTGGTCAAGGCTGATGTTGCGGGCGAAGCTTTGAATCCAGAAGTGTATGAACGCTTTTTAGAAGAAACGGGTGTAAAACTGCGAGAAGGCTTTGGGCAAACTGAAACTTCGGTATTGCTGTTTACGAATCAGTGGCTTGAACCAAAACCTGGTTCTATGGGTAAGCCGGCGGCAGGCTGGAATATTCAGTTGCTTGATGAACGCGGTCGCCAGATTACTGATGTAAATACTGTTGGTGAAATTTGCGTCTGTGTAAAAGACTCAAAACCTTTGGGATTGTTCCAAGGTTATCACAAGAACGAAAAACAAACTGCTGCTGTATGTCGTGATGGTTTTTATCATACAGGCGATATGGCATATTTAGATGCAGATGGATATTTTTGGTTCGTTGGTCGAAATGATGACTTGATAAAAACAAGTGGTTATCGTGTTAGTCCTTTTGAAGTAGAGTCTGTGTTGCTGGAACATCCTGCTGTACGTGAAGTGGCTGTTACAGGGGTGCCAGATGCTGCACGTGGTCAGGCGGTCAAGGCTACTATTGTTTTGAATAAATACTTTCAGGCAAACGATGTCTTGGTTCGTCAGTTGCAAGATCATGTTAAAACAAGCACGGCGCATTATAAAAGTCCACGTATTATCGAGTTCGTAGATACTTTACCGATGACAATTAGTGGTAAAATTCGTCGTGCCTTGATTCGTACTTTGGATAGCGCCAAAGAATCAATTGTAGAGCCGATTAAAAATACAATTGGTTTAGGTAAAGAAGATGAAGAAAAATAAAAATTGCCCCTTTTGGGGCAGTTTTATATTTGCTTGTTTAATTGCAAATGTGTTTTTATTCTGTCATAATCAAAACCATGTCGAAATCTAAAAAACTTTTTGCAAAGTATCCTTTGATTTATTTGCTAGTAGCACCAGTTATTGTGGCTTTGATTGTGTTTTTGTATACGTTTTGTATTCACTCAACTGTCAGGGCTCCTGTGGTTTTTGATGTGGTGCGTGGTGATTCGGTTACAGGTGTTGCGAATCGCTTGTTAAAGTACAAGTTGATAGATTCCAAGGATGCTTTTATTACTTCTGTGCGTCTGCACGGTGGCAAGATTCAAAGTGGGCAGTATGATATTGCGCGTGGTACCAGTGTATGGCGAATCGCTGATATGCTTGCTAATGGTGAAGTGGCTTCGACTACGGTTGTTATTCCCGAAGGTTTAACCGTTAAACAGATAAAGAAACTGTTGTTACAACATTCTGGACTGACAGGTGCAGTAGAATGTTCTGATAATAAAGCAAGACCTGTTTGTAACTTGAAAGATGGTCAGATTTTTCCGGACACATATCGTGTTGCGCGTGGTACGGCAAGATTAGCTGTGTTGGATTTAATGCGCAAAAAAATGGTCGATGTGAATAATCATATAAAAAGTGCGAATCGGTATTTGCCAAAACCACTAAAAAATTGGAACGATGTTTTGATATTGGCTTCAATTGTGCAAAAAGAAACTCCGATTGCGCGTGAAATGCCAATAGTAGCCAGTGTGTATTTGAATCGTTTGAATAAGGGTATGCGTTTGCAGGCGGATCCTACGGTTGTTTATGCTATTACAGATGGTTTTGGGGATATGCGTGGTGAAGCATTGTTGCGTGGTCATCTAAAAGTAGATAGCCCTTATAATACTTATAGAAATTCTGGTTTGCCACCAACCCCGATTGCTAATGTGGGTCAAAGTGCGATTCGCGCTGTGTTGCGTCCTGCAGAAACAAGATTTTTATACTTTGTGGCAGATGGGCAGGGGGGGCATTTGTTCTCTGTTGACTATGAGCAGCATCAAAAAAACCATGAAAATTGGCGGAAAATAAAGCAAAGTAAAAATAAATAATTATTTTTAAATTTTTTCTTGCACTTGTGTTTTGGCTTGCTACAATCAAGTCAACTAGATAGGTAAAACTGTTTAGTTAATTCATCACCTTTCGAGTAGTAGGGCTCCTTAAGAAGTTAATTTTTAAGGTGCTCTTTTTTTTCCTGGGTTTATGTACCTGTTTATTGTTCCCAAACATTGCATTAAAATTTATTTGAACTTACAGAAGGGGGTTGCAAATGAATAAATTAATCGTGTTGTCTGCGCTGGCTTTTGTTACTGGGGCTGCAAATGCAGGAAATATTATTAATGATAATGTGTTCTATGGGCCGGCAAAGGGACGATTTTATAATATTGTAACCCCTGTGGAGTTCAATACGAAATTTGAGCAGTTTTATGCATATGATGAATTTGGGTATGGAATAACAGACTCTTTGACAGTCGCATTAAAGACAATGGCTTCGTATGATTCTTCTAATAATCCAGAATTTGGTAAATGGGCTTGGAATAATTTGTCGCTGGAATTAGATTGGTCGGTTTTGGGGCAGGGCCAACAGAGGGCGGATATTTATGCGCGTATTCAACAACTATATAATACCAAAGATGGCTTAGAAACAGTTGCGTATAATTGGACTTTGGGAACGCATGTCGGGCGAATGACTGAAAAATGGACTTTGGCGGGTATTGTGGAGCTAGATTATATAAAAGATGATGTGTCTAGATATGATAGTGATGCTTGGGCAATGACTGTTGGTCTGTTTGGTCAATATCTTATTGATTCTAGCTGGAGTTTGATAGGAAAACTGGATTTTGATTTTGACTTGTATGAGAAATATTACGATGAAATGCGTTTAATGTTGGAGCTTGGTGCGAACTATAATATAGACGCAACAAAGTATATCGGTTTGTATATCTCCAAGGACTTGGTGCGTGATTTTGAAGATGCGCCAATGGTGTTTGGTGGAAAGTTCGGTATAGATTTTTAAAAAAAGTGGTTTGTTGATTGTTTTTTAAGAATAAATACATATAAATTTTTTGTCATTTTTTCGTTTTTGCTAAATTCCTACTTTTACGGGGTTTTCAAGCGAAAATGTTATGAAAATTTCCTATATTTTCCTTGACAATCGTGGGGGGCGTGGTTATAGTATATTCGCTTTCTGTGAAAACAATGAAAGCAATAAACACATGAAACCGCTTGCGTTTTCAGAATTATAATCCGGCGTTAAGTCGTTGAAATAACTCTGATAAAGCGGGTTTTGTGCAGACTAAAAACAGGTAGAAAAAAGAAAGAGAATTTTGAATGCCAACAGTAAACCAACTGATTCGGAAACCTCGTAAAAAGGTTGTTGTAAAAAGTACAGCACCTGACATGATGGAAAACCCACAGAAACGTGGTGTTTGCACTCGTGTTTATACGACTACACCGAAAAAACCTAACTCGGCGCAGCGTAAGGTTGCCCGTGTAAAACTGGCAAACGGCCGCGAAGTAACTGCTTATATTCCTGGCGAAGGTCATAACTTGCAGGAACACAGTGTTGTTATGATTCGTGGTGGTCGTGTAAAGGACTTGCCTGGTGTTAAGTATCATATCATTCGTGGTGTCTTGGATACCAAGGGTGTAGATGCAAGAAAACAAGGTCGTTCTTTGTATGGTGCCAAAACAAAGAAATAATTAAGTTAACCACACATATGTAATGTATGTGAGTAATCTGTTGTTAAGACAGATGAAGCGATAAAAGGAAAAAGAAAAATGTCAAGACGTAAAGCTGCAACAAAACGTGAAATCTTGCCAGATTCCAAATATCATAATCTGGTTGTTGCAAAATGTATTAATGTTGTTATGTGGGATGGTAAAAAAGAAGTTGCCGAAAACATCGTTTATGGTGCAATGGATAAATTGAAAAAGATTGCAAAAGACGGTGATGAATTGGGCTCTTTCTTGGAAGCTGTTGATGCTTTGAAGCCATCTGTTGAAGTAAAAGGCCGCCGCGTTGGTGGTGCAACATATCAGGTTCCTGTAGAGGTAAGACCTGCACGTCAGCAGACAATGGCATTGCGTTGGTTGGTAATGTTTGCACGCAAACGTGGTGAACGTAGCATGGAAGAAAGATTGTTCGGTGAATTGCGTGATGCATTAAATGGTCAAGGTGGTGCATTTAAGAAGAAAATTGACACACATAAAATGGCAGAAGCGAACAAAGCATTTGCTCACTTCCGCTGGTAATAAAACCAAAAGCAAAGGAAAGACACTATGTCAGTCGGAAAAACCGCACCTTTACATATGTACCGCAATATTGGCATTATGGCTCATATTGACGCGGGTAAAACAACAACATCAGAACGTATTTTGTTCTATACCGGAAGGACTTATAAAATTGGTGAAGTGCACGATGGTGGCGCTACTATGGACTGGATGGAACAGGAACAAGAACGTGGTATTACAATTACATCTGCTGCAACAACATGCTTTTGGCGTGACCATCGTATCAATCTGATCGATACTCCGGGACACGTGGACTTTACTATGGAAGTAGAACGTTCTTTGCGCGTGTTGGATGGTGCGGTTGCTGTGTTTGAATCTGTGTCCGGTGTGCAGCCGCAGACAGAAACTGTATGGCGTCAGGCAGACCGTTATGCGGTTCCTCGTATTTGCTTTATTAACAAAATGGATCGTATTGGTGGTAATTTCTTCCGTTGTGTGGATATGATTCGTGAACGTTTGGGGGCAAATCCATTGGTCGTGAATTTCCCAATCGGTGCTGAATCTGATTTCCGTGGTGTTGTTGATGTCGTAGAAATGCGCGCAATCGTTTGGGAAGATGATATGGGTAAAGAACCAGTCATTACAGAAATCCCAGAAGATTTGAAAGCAAAAGCACAAGAACTGCATGAAAAATTGATCGAAGAAGTTGTAACACTGGATGACGAAATTATGGAAGCGTATATGGAAGGAAATGTTCCAGATACTGCAACTATTAAAAAGTTAATCCGCAAGGGGACAATTGGTCAGAACTTTAACCCAGTATTGTGTGGTACTGCATTTAAAAACAAGGGTGTTCAGCCTTTGTTGGATGCGATTGTTGACTATTTGCCAAGCCCATTGGATATTCCTGCGATTACAGGTACAAAAATGGATGGTGAAACTGCTGACTCTCGTAAGCCAGATGCAAAAGAACCATTCAGTGCATTGGCATTTAAGGTTGCAAATGACCCATTTGTAGGAAACTTGATGTTTATCCGTATTTATTCAGGTAAGTTGCAATCAGGTTCTTATATCTATAATTCT
>JAFZHX010000027.1 GCA_017554665.1 Alphaproteobacteria bacterium | reverse complement strand
TATTTGAGTTAGGTAAAACGACCGCAGAAGGCTTTAATAATATAAAAACGAGTGCTGTTGACTATGAAGAAGTCCTGAATAAGAATAATAAACAGTTGGATGGATATTTGGAACGTCTTGAAACATTTGCTAAACAATCTAAAAAGCAGCTAACTGCACAGATGAATACACTTACAAACACGTCAAATGTGGTTGCAGGTCAAATGCGCTTGGTTGAAACGTCTATTGAAAAACAATCTACAAAACTGGCTGATGTTGTAGAAGCGTTGATAAACTCGGCCTCTTCTACCGAAGGTGCTGTGCGTGGTATTTCAAATGAAATGGTTGGCTTGACTAATAAGTTCGATTCCGAAATCAAAGAATATGCTACAGGTGTTGTTTCAGAATTGCAAACTGTGTCTGGTGTAGCAAATGCAACACTCGAAAATACAAAGACAGCTGCAAATGCGTTCTCGGAATCTGTAAAGGCGATGGCGAGCGGTGTGCGTGATACCCTGATTAAAATGAATGCAGCGCATACTCAGTTGTCTGCGCAGTCAGAAAACTTGATAAAAATGTCTTGTGACACAACCGCGCAGTTGGAACCTTTGTCAGCTCTGATAGAAAAGTATTACTCTGCTTTGCCTGATTTGTCTCGTGGCTCGGTTGAAGCCAGTGAAACATTGGAAAAGGTTGTGGCTAGCTTGAATGAAAAAATAGCTTTGATGAAAGCTACTGTTGCAGAATCAACGGGGACAGTATCTGAATCTGCAGTAAAGCTAGAAGAGCTTGCTGGACAATCTCGTCAGCAAATGATTGACTTGATGTCTGATTATGCTAAAGCTGTTGATACAATGCAGACATTGAATAAACAAATGATGGTTGCACGTGCATCAGCACCTATGGACGCTATCAAGGCTGCGCCAGCAAAGACATTTGGGCATGTTAGCTCTGCAGACTTTTTAGCGCAAAGTGAACAAATGTTAATGCCTTTGCATGAATTGTCTATGGATTTGACTCGTGTTGCTGGTGTGGAAATTCCAGATGTAGTATGGAACAAATATCATTCTGGCGATAAAACAATCTTTTCAAAATGGCTTGCTAAAATGTTAGGAGCTTCTGACAAGAAACAAATTCGTGATATGATTAAAAACGATGCTGTTTTCCGCCGTCAGGCTACGCAATTTGTGCATAGTTTTGACAATGTCATGTCGAACGCGAAACAAACCGACAATCCAGATTCTGTATCAGCAACACTGATAAAAACAGAAGTTGGTCAAATATATATCGCTTTGAAAAGTTATGTATAAAGAAAAATCCCCAAAACGGGGATTTTTTTAACGTGTTTTTTTATCGTCTACGGCATCTTGATATTTTACTGCCTTGTAAGCTTCGTATTTTTCGATTGCTTCGTCTATTCTTTTCTGAACGTATTGTTCCAGTTTTTCTGCCTTGTTTTGTTGATATTCTTTTACACCATTGTTAATACCAAAACCCAATGCAACAATACCTGCGGCAGCCATTGTATAAGCACCTGCCTGCACAAAATCACTAACGTGCCGCTTGCCCCAGTGTGATACTTTTTCAGCTGTTGTTGCTGTGTTTGTGCATAGTTTCCACAAGTATTCTAATTCGTTGTTTGTTATATGTGATTCAAACCCGTTTATAATATATTTACCAGAATTGTTTTGTTTTGTTATTACAATATCGTCACCTACTCTGATTTGGTTTTCATTAGTGAAATAAACCATGTATTCTTTATGATATTGTTGTAAATCTTTGATGTTCCATAATACATGCTCAACAGGCATATTGCGCCAATCTTTTAAAAAATGACGTTCGTGACTCATACTTTAACCTCTTGTTTCTAGGAAAAAGAATAACACATAAGGCAATGTTGTCAATAAATTTCATAGTAAAACCGGGCTTTAATCAAGATTAATACACTTTTTGAGATTGTTGTTTTTTTACTCTATCTATGTATCGCAACAAATCTTTGGAAATAATGCCAGCGCGTGGTGATAAAATGAAATCAACTGATAAGCCTGCGTCATAAAAATCAATTGGGTTGCAAGTGTTCGTTTGTCGTACAAGTAAATCGTCTGGCATGTTTGCGCGTTCTGCTGCCTTTTGCAGGCTGTTGTCAGGAGATAAAAAGTAAGCTATTTTGAAATCATATTCCTTGTCCAGTCCTTGCTTTTTAAACCAGTCTATCAATTGTCGAGTATATTGGGGCTGAATCACATCATAAACCATATTTTCGCCAATGTGCTCGAATATTTCTGTTTCGGGGATACCGTATAGCCATTTTGGCTTTTGTGGTGTCCAGAAGGCCCTGTTTACCCATAAATGGGTAGCAAGTAGTGTGGTTTGAAAATACTCTTTTGTGCGGAAGAAATAAGGGTTGCCTTCGCTTTCTTTTTTGCGCATTGGACGTGTTGTTGCAGAGCGCAGATTATAAAACAAACCGCTTGGCAAAGTTTTTCTAATAAAGTGCGATTTGCCGCTGCATGAAATTCCATTGCAAAACAAAAGCGTTTTCTTCATATGGTTTCTCCTTGTTTTTCCATTAAAAATCCCCTGTTTAGGGGATTGTTTTGTTTTAACGAGCTTTTTGGCTCAAAGTGTCTAAATAGTTTATTGTTTTTGCAGTTTCTGTTTTTACTTCTGCTTTTTGTTCCTTGTTGCTATTTGCTTTTTGAGCCCTGTAATATTCTTGGGTCTTGATGGCATTCAAAAGAAGCATTGCACAAGTAATAACACTAGAAAGAGCCACAATCGCTGTAACTAAACTTGCGTCAGTTTTACTTTTTTTGTTTTTTGACATTATTTACCTTTTTTATCCAGCACCAGTATAGCCGATATAGCTATAAGTTTTCAAGTTTATTATTTGTGGTGTTGTAGATATTTGATATGTGCCATTAAACGTTGGTTGTACAGGTTGTTTATTGGCTGAAGTATATAATCAATATCTAAATCTGCTAGTAAAAAGTCCAGCGGGTCACAAGTGTTAGTGCGTCTTACATCGATGTCGTCCGGCATGTTTGCGCGCTTTGCTACGGTCTGCATATTGTTTACTGGTGGCAGAAAATAAGCTACCCTAAAGTTGTATTGATGATGCAGGTCGTTTCGTACAAACCAATCGATTAGCTGCTTTGCATAGCGTGGCTGAATCACATCATAAACCATATTTTCGCCCAGGTGTTCAGTTATCTCGTGTTCAGGTACACCATACATCCATTTAGACTTGCCAGGTGTCCAGAAAGCTTCGTTGACCCATAGGCGAGTTGCAAGGTTCTTTTTGCTAAATTCTTCTTCGGATACGAAATAATAAGGATTGCCATTAGATTCGCCAGTGCGCATTGGACGTGTCGTAGCAGACTTTAAAGGATAAAACAAACCTTTTGGTAAAGTGTTGTTTATAAAATATGTTTTACCGCTGCCTGATAAACCTGTACAGCATAATAAAGTATTCTTTTTCATGTGTTTCCTTTAGCAAATAAACCCCGCAAAAAGCGGGGTACGTGTTAATCTTCCAAGAAGCTACGTAATTTGCGAGCACGTGTTGGGTGCTTTAGCTTATTAAGAGCTTTTTGTTCAATCTGACGGATACGTTCGCGTGTAACACCAATATATTCACCAACTTCTTCCAGAGTGCTGGTCTTGTTAGTGCTCATACCAAAGCGTTGACGCAGAACAGTTTCTTCTTTTGGGTCCAATTCAGACAAGATTTGAGTTACGATTTTACGCAGATTCTTTTGCGCCGCAGATGTAAATGGATTCTTGGCGGTTTCGTCTGCGATAATTTCGATACGAGAACTGTCGTCTTCGGCACCAACTGGAGCTTCTAATGAGATTGGTTTCAAGTTAACCTTCATTGCCTTGTGAATCTTGTCAACAGGCAAATAGATAATCTTGGACAATTCTTCAGCTGTTGGTTGACGACCATACTTGTGCATAAATTGACGTGTTGCGCGCTGAATCTTGTGAATATTGTCAATCATATGCACAGGGATACGAATTGTGCGTGCCTGATCAGCAATACTGCGCGAAATACCTTGTTGAATCCAGTTTGTTGCATAAGTTGAGAATTTGTTACCCAAACGATAATCAAATTTGTCAACAGCTTTCATCAGACCGATGTTTCCGTCTTGAACCAAGTCCGAGAAATCTAATCCCAGACCACGATTACTGGACTTTTTTGCGAATTTGATAACCAAACGCAAGTTTGCTTCTATCATTTCGCGTTTTGCGCGTGCAGCTTCGGTTTGTCCGCGACGAACCAATTCAACAACTTTTTTATATTCAGATGTTGGTTGGCCTGTTTCAACAGCGATTGCAATGATGTCTTCTTGGATTTTTAAGATATCGTCTGCATGCTTTTTAGCAAACGAAGCCCATGTGGCATTTTTATGCTTTGCCAACTTTTTTACCCAGTTACGGTTTAGTTCGTTGCCTGCATATTCTACCAAGAAGTCTTCGCGTTTAACCTTGTTAGCCATAGCTAAACGCAATAATTTACCTTCTAGTCCTAATAACAATTGGTCGCGTTTGGTCAATTGCTCCAAGATTTCTGCAATACGATCATCGTTCAAGCGAATCTTGCTAACGTTTTCGAACAACTCTAAACGCATTTTTGTATATTTCTTTTCCAATGTGGCGTCAGGAGTGTCGGATGTAAATAGATTTTCCAGACGTTTTGCTTGCAATTTTTGCATACTGTTGAAAATGCGTTTGATTTTTGCAAACAAGTCCAAGACCATTGGCATCAAAGATTCTTCCATTACAGGAATTGGTACGCCAGATGTTCCGCGTGGAGTATCTTCTTTTTTGATACCATCTTCGTCTTCATCTTCTTCGTCTTCTTCTTCGTCTTCAGCCCCCATTTCCAATTCATCTAAATCATCGTCATCCAGTTCATCAACATGTTCAACACCCTTGGATTTTAAAGCTTCGGACAATGCAGCCAATGACTTTTGTTCAGAGTCACTAGAATACATAACTTCCAAGTTAACGATGTAACGCAAACGAATTTCTTCATTTAACAACTGTTGATACCAATCTAGCATGGCTTGAATTGTCATTGGGCTTTCGCACAAGCCATAGACCATTAAACGAGATGCAGCTTCGATGCGTTGTGCAATAGCAACTTCGCCTGCTGCTGTTAGCAGTTGTACTGTGCCAATTTGCTTTAAATAAGACTGAACAGAGTCTTGTACACCCAAAACCAGAGAGCCTGTTTGGCTGCGTTCTAGCTGTTTAGCATAATGATCATAGTCATCGTCATTAACATCTACCTGTTCGGCATCTGCATTTAACAAATTACGAGTTTTATCGCGTGGCTCGTCATCGTCCATTTCGTAATAACGGCCCATATCCTGCGGATAGTTATCCGTTTCTAAGATTTCAATACCTAAATCCTGCTGGAAAAAGTCCAAAACTTCATCGTGTTCTTCAGCAGGAACTTCGTCTGCTTCGGTTGCTGCTGTAAAGTCCATGCGAGACATATAACCTATGTCTAACGCATTGGTCGCTAAGTTTTGTAAGTTTTCTGGCAAAGACTCTATCAAGAGTTTTGTTGCTTCGTCCAGTTTTTTAACCATTACCAACCTTTTAAAGTTTTAAATGTTAATGATAAAAATTATTTCTTGTTCTTTTTATTGTTTGCCTGACGTTGTGCTTTGGCAACAGCATCATGGATAGCTGATTCAGAGACCAAACCTAACACAATTGGACTTTGAATTTGAATAATAGAATAAGATTTGTGTGTTTTGTTGCGAACAGAAGCAACAGTAGGATTTGTACTGCGCATCAAACGAGCAACTTGACCGTCTGACAATTCTGGATAGTTTTTTACAATCCACAAAATACCGCCCAAACGATTTTGACGATGCAATTTTGGAGTATAACCAACACCCTTTTTATTTTGAGTTTGCTGTGCTTTGACAATTTCTTCGCGCAATGTCAAACGTGCTGCAGAATCAACTTCGCATTTTTCAATGTCTTCACGTGTCAACTGACCGCTTAAGATTGGATTTAATGGCTGAATTTTATATGTTTCTGCATCAGCAATGTTTTTAACTTCTAATTCATGCAAACCGCAGAATTCTGCAATTTGTTCAAATGTTAAAGCTGTGTTTTCAATTAACCACAAGGCTGTAGATTTTGGCATATATGGGTAGTTCATAAAAAAATCCTTTGTAATTACGGGGGTTAATATACACTAAATATTGGCAGTTTTCAACAGTTTTTATTGCTGCTTTGCCATATTTTTGCGAACTGTCGCAACAACTAAGTCGTTTAGAAGTTCGTTAGGGTCTTTGATGCGACGCTTGCGAAGTGCAAGCTTGGTCGCAACAATGTGCATCTGATCGTCTGGGATTGCCCAAACATCAGATTTTTCTGTGATTTTGCGCTCTTTTGGTTTTTTAACGACTGGTGTGGCAGTCATGTTACGGATCGCCGTGCAAAATCTGCGGGATTGGCTGTGTTGTAGAAGACCTCGCGTGTAAAAGTCGAGACTTTTTACATGATCAGCTACATTGTGTAGCCAGCATAAAAAGTCTGCTTCTTTATCACGAGTCAAATAAGTTTTTGTTCCAAGTGCTGTGTCTAAACGCAATGTTGAACCGTATTCTTGTAGCAAAAATTCAACATTTTTTAGATTGTACTTTCTTTCTAATACACCAGGAGATAACAGCCTGCCCTGATCAATTAAATCTTGAACGCGCTTTTTCAGCAAGGCTCGCGCATTTATATCGATAGGTTCATTTGAAAAGACTGCAAATTCAATAATATAGTCGTGCAAATCCATCATGTTTTGAACGGGTTTTTGATAAAAGCTGTCAAAAGCACGCATCAGATCAATCATTTCTGACTTATATTTTGGAAATGCCTTGCACAAATAAAAATGCTTTTCTGCTATATAGTCGCTCATAACCACCCCTTAACACAGCTGAACTGAGGTATATATAATATATAAAAAACAAGTTTCAAGGGTTTTTATGATTTTTTTATGATTTTATAGCCGTCTTTGCTATCCAAAACCGTCCAACCTGCCGCATCAATCTGTGCACGCAACGCGTCAGCAGTCGCCCAATCCTTGTTAGTCTTGGCTTCGGCACGTTGTTGAGCCATAGCGACAATGTCTGCTGGGGCTGATTCTTTTTCTAGTTCGACCAACTTTTGTGCCCTGTCCATAAACTGCAAGCCCAATAGTCTGTCGATAAATTCAAACAAGGCCAATTTTGTCGCTGGATTAACAGTTGAGTCTTTTAACAGTTCTTGTACAACCACCAAAGTTTCTGCTGTTTTCATATTGTCTGATGCCGGTGCCAGTAATTTGTCGTGCCAGATGTTATACATGCCGGAATCTAGTTCGCCCATGTCGTCAGAGTTCATCAAATCAGCGATTTTGCGAACAATGTTTTTATAACCTGTTGCAGAAGCGTCCAAAGATTCAAACGAAAATTCTAGTGGCTGACGATAGTGGCTTTGCAACAACAAGTATCTGTATGCCATTGGGTCATAGCCGCGTTCGACCAAGTCGCGGACAGTATATGCTGTGCCTACTGACTTTGACATTTTGCCGTCTTTCAGCATCAACCACTCAAAGTGCATCCAATAAGATACCCAAGGTGCGCCAACAAGCGGTTCTGCCTGAGCTATTTCGTTAGAATGGTGGACTTTTGCATGTTCTTGACCGCCTACGTGCAAGTCAAAGTGTTCGCCTAATAAATTCATACTCATAGCGCTGCATTCAATGTGCCAGCCAGGAAAACCAACACCCCAAGGGCTGTTCCATTCCATTTGACGCTTTACATCTGTTGGAGAGAATTTCCATACAGCAAAGTCTGCAGAATTGCGTTTGCCTGAGTCATCAATACGAATGCCTCCGCGCTTTTCAGACAAGCTTTGACCGCCAAGAACACCATAGTTTGCAAATTTTGATACATCATAGTAAATACCATCGCCTGGAATTTCGTATGTATAGCCAAGTTCTTCCAGTTTTTGCACCAACTCTATCTGTTCTTTGATATAATTAGTTGCACGTGGAGTATGTGTTGGACGAATAATGTTCAATAAATCTGCATCTGCTATAAATTCGTTAATGTATTTCTGCGCAACATCCCATACAGACAGGTTTTCGCGTGCAGCACCCTTTTCCATTTTGTCATCGCCATCGTCTGCATCGCTGGTTAGGTGTCCAACATCAGTAAAGTTCATAACATGAGTAACATCATAGCCATTTTCTGTAAAAACACGTCTGATAATATCACTATTCACAAAAGTTCTCATGTTTCCGATATGAGCATTCCAATAAACTGTTGGACCGCATGTATAAAACCCCATTTTTCCAGCTGTTAATGGTTTAAATTCTTCCAGTTTTCTGGTCAATGTATTATAAATTCTAATTGTCATAACGCGTTCCTTTGTCAGTTTAATTTATGTGAAATAGTAGTGTTTATATGTAAGAAAAGCAAACAAAATCAGTTTGCAAAAGATTGCTTTTTAACAACAACAGTAAAAATTAATAAATTGAATTGTCATTACGCGTTGGATTGTATCACTAAATGGTATTAAAAGTCAATATAGTTTGTTTTTTTTGTTTTTTCTTGCTTGCAATTAATTTTGTCTTTATATATAATAACCCACGCACGGAGCGTTGGCAGAGTGGTAATGCAGCAGATTGCTAATCTGTGACCGAAATTTTTGGTCCATAGGTTCGAGTCCTATACGCTCCGCCAGAAATTTACCCGCCATTTCGGCGGGTGTTTTTTGTTATAGTTATCTTAACGCAGATTGCTTTTTGTGTTTAGCTGAGATATAAAAGGTGCTGATGTGTGTTGTAATTCTTGATACATTGTATCTATCTTGCTAACGATTTCTTGCCATTTCGAGTCGGAAATAATATTGCCTAATTGCAAGCGCTTTTCTACAAAGTCTAATTCTATAAAAATTTTACTGTACAAGCGATTAATTTGACTTTTTATATCTTCTGAAACCGACACAGAATTCACACTTTGAGATATACTTTTTATTGCACTCTGTGTATTTTTTATGTATTCAAATTTTTTTGTATTGTCTTGTATTATCATTTTTTGTCCTTGTTATTTTTTTGTGTTGTTGCCGCTCCTGTTGTAATGCCAATATTAGTAACAACTGTAGGCAATCCTATTTCGCGAACAAGCTGATTTATAGCTTGCTGTTGAACCTCGGCTTCTGCTTTTCTAAGTCTAGAATCATACACAGGGGTATTGTTTATTTCAGATACGACTTTTGGTCCAATAGTATAAGACGACTGTTCTGTTAGCGCAACATCATAGCCGGCTTTTGTTAGATTAGAATATCCGTTTTTGACAAAAGACGCAAACTGCTCGCCAAGCGCACCATCGTTTGGACGCGATCCATCAATATGATGACCATGTTCATGCGATACTACGTCTAAAGCATCTTCTGATGTAGTTATAGCTTTTGGGTTAAGGTGTATGTTTTGTGTTCCTGGTGTATAATATCCACCCCATTTTGTGTCATAATCCGGATAGATTACAGACTCTGGCGTACCAGTTTTTTGTGCATATTTATTCAATAGTTCTTGAGAAGCAGATAGACGTTCTTGATCTGTTAACGAATTCCAGTTAGTAAACTGCTGTTTTAAATCAGGGGCGTTTTCTAATATCTCTTTAAATTCTTGCGCTCTTTCTTGTGCTAGATTTTCCATGTTTTTAAGTGAGAATCGGTCTGCTATAGCCCACTGATAGCCTGTAACAAGCTCTTCTCGTTTTTTAAAAAGTCCCCGATGTATATCATCGTATTGTTCATATTCAAGTATATTAAGGTTCGGATCATCTATCTGCAACTGCATATGATATATAGAAATTTGTTTATAACGCTCGTTTAACTCATCTATTTCTTTGTTAAAACGTGCAAATTCAGGGTCGTATGTAGAGTAACTTGTGTTATTATAAAACTCTTGTGCTTCATTAAGTTTTTTTATTTGCTCACGAGTATATTCTACATCTCTGAATGCTTGTTCTAAATCAGGGTGTTGTTTATATATTTCAGCAAGTTCCGCTGGATTTTCCGGATAAGCATCAATATTGTATTTCATCATTAAATCGTCCCATTTGTTGTACCTGCGCCGTAAATCTGCGGACATTTCTTCCAATTGTTGATTTATTTGCTTGTTTATGATTGGCCTTTTACTGCGCGGTATCCAACTTGATGACATTTGTTGCATCTTTGCTAAATCGCCGTCAGCCATCTTTTTAAAGTCGTCAAAAGTTTGATTGCTTGGTGCATACTCTTTCCATAGCCGGTACCACTCTTTGCCAACTTCGTCTAGTTCATCATAATTTACAATGTATTGCTTTGCTATTTTTGAGTTGCGTACCAATATTTGAGAAGTGCGTGGAATTTTGCTGCTTAGATAAGCTGATTTACTGATGACCCAATTGCCCAGAGACGATAACACACCTGCTAATTGCATAGCAACACCAACTGCGCGCCATACTTGTGCTGTAGTCCAATCGCCGTCATTAGATTGGCTTAACAAAGATTTGTCAGATGTCAATAAATTCGACCACCAATTAGATTCTACAGGTATCAACCCTATCAAACGTGCCATTTCTGTATCAATCGCACTTATCTCGGTATCGGTTAAATCATTTTCAAGACGCGCCAAGTGTGATAAATATTCTTCTACTAAATCTGCGGCGCATGTTTCGTCTTGACAGTTAGAGCTACGTACCATAAATTCGTCCGCAATGCCGTTGATACGTAACTGAGCTGCGATTTCTATGCCTGCGCCAACCGTTTCTATTACCATAACAATAGTTGTGCCCAGTGTAACACCGCCTGCTCCAGCTGTACCAACAGTTATAACTACAGAAACAACAGCACCACTGACTATCATAGCGATTGTCGTGCCTTTTTGCAATTTAACTGCTGCAGTAGAATTGCCAAGTGAGCAAATATTGTTTTTTGCATCCCAATAAATGTCGCATTCAGGACAAGTGTTAGAATTTATGACGGTTTCACACTGTTCTTTGTTTAGGTTAGCACAACGTTGACCTGTGAATGTACCACCCGCAATAATACATGTCATCGCTTCTTGTGCACCTTTGTGAAGAAGATTATTGCTTTCGCTTAAATCATCAAAAACAAAGTCTATGCGGTTACCATTGGCATAACATGTTAGCACATCGTCTATGTCGCTTTTTCCGCGAATAGAGCCAATTTGAACTGGGTTGTCCAAACAATAAAATTCTGTCAAAGCTTCTGTTGCTGGCATTTTGCTTGCCACATATATTTTTAGTTTGTCTTTTAAAGCCTGCGAGCCTTGCATTTGAATTTGCTCACTATAAAATACATCATTAGGAATGTCGTATGCAGTTTGCAAATGTTCTTTTGAATATATACCCAAAGCAGTATAAAAACCGCAATAACCCGAACCGTAAAAATCACCTGTTCTGATTTCGTTTTTATAGCCAAATCTTGCACTAGAAGCGCTTATCTTGTTGCATGTGTTTTCGTCTTTGGTTGTACAATAATCAACAGTACATTGTATATTATTGTTATACGGTGTGCATATCTGTTCTTGATATTCTTGATTATGAATTTTGCACAAAGCTTCCTTGATATCTTGTTGAATTGTTTCATCAACACTCTCTTTTACATCATCGAATTTAAATTCATAAAAATTTGGAGAAGTTTTAGAGTGGCACTTAATATAATCATCTGCTATAAAACCATCTTGACGAATATTGTCAGAACATTCTATCTCGTCGTTGTGCTTTACGCGCGCATATTCTTGCGCCAAGCCAATAGCCTGTAATTTTGTAACTTGTGTGCTGCCAAAAACATTATCAACACAATACGAGCGAGCATCAGGATAGTCTTCTTTTAAAAACGTCCAACCGACATCACATACTTCATAGTATTTGCTAGACATACTGCTACTTGCATATACGATATCTTTTACAAAGTTATTACATTTTTCTGCATCTGCCTTTTTACTTAAATCCCAACCCGCACCATTATAACAAATGTCCGCAAAAAAATCATTTAGACTTGATTTAGGAATACTGTAACCCCCGTCTTGTTTTTTATGTGGAGGTATCGCAACGCTGACAACATAAGAAATGACAGTATCCCGCTCTGCTTTGTTAGGAAAATATTTTTGTAAAATTTTAGAATCAAAATTTATATCGGCAAATGATATGCAAGGAATCATGCACAACAACAATGTACAAAGGATTTTTTTTATCATTTTATCCCCCTTGTACTGTTTGCGCGTATAATATTTACACAGAATTGCTTGAACATTCCCCTATTATTCCTTTACAGGGAAAATTTTAGCAAAAACCGTCAAATCTAGTAAAGCAAAAAAAACACCCGCCATTTCGGCGGGCAGTTTTAGTGTTCTTCCCCAATATGCTCGGGCTGATATATTTCTACATCACGTGTCATTGACAAGAATTTATCCGCACGACGAGATGGCAATTCAGATACAGGTATTTCTTGTAATTCTGCAATCTGTTTTGCGACTGCATTTGCCAACAATTCCATACTTGTCTGCCAATCTGTATGTGCGCCACCTGCAGGTTCTGGAATAACTTCGTCAATAACGTTCAAATCCGCCATGTCTTTGGCTGTTAATTTCATAGCTGCAGCAGCAGTTGCCTTGTACTTGTTATCGCGCCACAAGATACTTGCGCATGATTCAGGAGCAATAACAGAATATATTGCATTTTCCATCATCAATACCTTGTCCCCTGTTCCAATAGCAATAGCGCCGCCAGAACCACCCTGACCTACATTAACCGCAATATACGGTGTAGCAACTGACAAGCCCATTGCAATAGACGAAGCAACTGCTTGTGATTGACCGCGTTCTTCGCCTTCGCGACCTGCAAATGCACCAGCAGTGTCAAATAATGAAATCAATGGCAACTGGAATTTTTCTGCCAATTTCATCATGCGTTGTGCCTTGCGATAGCCGTCAGGATTAGGCATGCCAAAACGATGTTTTTGACGTGTTTCAATCGTTCTGCCTTGCTCTTGTCCGATAATCACAGCTGGAATACCGCGCCAATAACCAATACCAGACCCCATTGCGGAGTCCTCGGAATACAGTCTGTCGCCTGCAAGATATGTCCAACAATCAACAATGCCGTCAATGTAGTCTAAGAAATGAGGACGATTTTCATGACGCGCCAATAATACTTTGTCATACGCATCTGTTTCGCCCATGCCACGAATTTTCTTAGAAACATCATGGCTTGGTGTCTTTACATTGATATGTTTTGCTTCGTGTGGTTGCTTGGTCAGCACTTGCAAAATGTTCGCAAGTTTATCGTGCAAATCTGCGCGAGCTACAACCATATCAACCATACCGTGTTCGTACAAATAATCTGCAGTTTGGAAGTTAGAAGGTAGCTTTTCGCGGATGTTTTGTTCAATTACACGACGGCCAGCAAAACCAATGCGAGCGCCCTTTTCTGCAATATGAATATCGCCCAACATTGCAAAAGATGCTGTAACCCCACCAAAAGTTGGGTCTGTTAATAAAACAATGTACGGTATGCCGTTTGCGTGCAATTTGTTCACTGCAACCGTAGTGCGTGCCATCTGCATCAATGACAAGATGTTTTCTTGCATACGCGCACCACCACTGGAGGTAACCATTATGAAAGCCCTGCGTTCTGACAAAGCGTGTTCAATAGCAGCAATAATAGCATCCCCTGCTGCGCGCCCCATAGACCCCATCATAAAATAGCCGTTCAAAACACAGATTGTTGAATGCACACCGCCAATTTCGCCATCTGCAGTTGTTACAGCATCATAACATCCTGTTTCAGAACGAGCATCTTCTAGTCTTGATTTATATGAAATTCTGTCTTCAAAATTTAATGGGTCGTCTGATACATTAGGCGGAGTCAATCTTTCCCAAGAATTGTTATCAAACAACAAGTCAAAACGCTGTTTCGGACTCATAATAAAGGCACGACCACAACGAGGACAGATGTATTTATTTTCTTTATAGTCTTTGTAATAAACCAGCTGACCACAAGATTCGCATTTTATCCATAACAATCTGCGAACGCGTTCATAACGTTCACGGTTACGGTTTTTAATGCCTGATTTTTTACCAAATAACATAATTATTATCCATTCATTTTCTTGGTTAATTCACGACTTGGCTTGAACAAAATTGTTGTGCTGGCAGGCAATGTCATAGGTTGACCTGTGCAAGGATTGTAACCAACCTTTGTTGCACGTGCGCGTGGCTGAAAAGTACCAAAACCACGAACTTCGATTCTGTCCCCATTTGCAACTGCTTCTATCATATGATCTGAAATTGTATCTAAAATTGCAGCAGCATCATTAGAGCGCATATTTTTAAAACGAACTTGAATTGATCTTACTATGTCTGAACGTTTCATTTTTCTATTCCTTTATTTTGCTTGTATATTATTGATATCTTATCATATTTTATCAAGAATAAAGTTTTTTTATTCATACGAAACGCTTCCTATGGTAAAACTGGCGGTTTTTTGATACTTTTTATGTATAAAAAAAATAATAAAAACGAGATTTTATGCTAAAATTTAAAACAAAACCGATAGTTAAAAATAATCCGGGTAGTGATAACCCTGTTTTTTACTGGTTCAAAATTCCAAAAGAAAGTCGCTTTTTACGCAATAAAAAAGCATAATATTTGGTCTTGCAAAACAAGTCTATGATATTTATAATGACCGACACAGGAGACGTGGCAGAGTGGTTGAATGCGCGCGACTCGAAATCGTGTATACGGCAACCCCGTATCAAGGGTTCAAATCCCTTCGTCTCCGCCAGGATTTTAAAATTTTAAACCGCCTATATTTGGGCGGTTTTGATTTTAACATGGTGGATGAAGGGATACGCCAGAGCGTAGCGCATGGCGAATACGAAAATACACAATTAGAAAAATCATAAAAATCGCAGGGACAAGATTTTTGTAGATTTTAATTGTTGTGTATCGAGGACAGGAATTCGTCTCCGCCAGAATCTATAAAAAACACCCGAATGGGTGTTGTTTTTTTATACTTCAAAATTATAATTTTTGACAGAACGAACAATCGCATTTACAAGCTTGTCTTGATGAGTTGAAGTCTTAAGTAATTTTTCTTCGGACGCATTAGATAAATGCCCCAGTTCAAGCAGTGCGCCAGGCACAGTAGAACGCAAAACTGCAAATGGAGCATGACGAACATCAGGACCAGGCTGTTGAGTTATAGATGCCTTTTTAAATGATTTCGCACAACCTGTGGCGTATTCTTCGCTCATTTCTGCGACAGCATGTTGTTGCAGTGCAGACAATGCAATACGAATGTTTTCTTCAAACTGTGTAAAGCCTTCTACACCGATTTTGTCTGCGGCATTTTCTGCTTCGGCCAATTTTTTTGCTTCTTCGTCAGATGCTTTTTCAGATAAAGTGTATATAGAAAAGCCTTTCATATCGCGCTTTGGGTTAGCATTTGCGTGCAAAGATATAAACAAATCTGCCTTGCGCTTTTCTGCAATTGCAGCACGTTCAGCAAGTTTTAAATACTTATCATCACTGCGTGTTAAATATGTTTTAAATCCATTTGTGTCCAATTTAGACTTTAGCTTTTTAGCAACCGACAAAACAATATCTTTTTCGCGTGTTCCGCCCTTACCAATACAGCCAGGGTCTTTGCCACCGTGGCCTGCATCAATAACAATTATATATTTGCGAGATGCGGTAATCGCAGTTGTTGGAGTTGCCGTTGTGGTTGTGTATTCTGGCAAAGAACCATATTCAGATGCAGAACTTTTTTGGACAGGAGGTGTTCCTGCTGCAAAATCCAAGACCAAACGATAATCGCTGTCCCCATTTGGCTCTAACACCATTATTTGGCTTTTTGAAATTTCTGAAATCGGCTTGCGCAAATTAACAACTAGCTTTAAATTGTCGCCAGCCTGAGATTGCTCAATAGATGTTACCAACGAACCTGATGCCAACTTTGGTGTAATTCCAGAGTTTGCCGCTGTGTTTGACAGGCTGACCACCAGTTGATTGGTCGGATAAGACAAGTTATATGATGGCCGGCTGGCAGTTTCAATTACCAAGCGAGTTTTGTTGTTCGGTTGAACCCCCGTACGCAAAGAACGCAATGAATTGCGCGCAGCAAAAGCAACGCGTGGCAACATTGATATTGCCAAGACAGAAAATCCGGTTAATTTTAAAGCATCACGTCTATTAAATTTCATACGAAGTATTATATCAAAAATCACAATATCGTTCAAGAGTATTTAAGGAAATAAAACCGCCATTTGGCGGTTTTTTATTTTCCTGTGCAACTTGCAAATGATTGCGAAACAAAATTTTCTTCTTGTTCAGTCAACTGTGCAACTGGAACAAGATAACATCTGGTACTATCACGCAAAATAAATACTTTTGTTCCAAGCGTGTATGCACGTTGCATATCATTCATTTGCGCGCTTGTTAAAAATGCATTTTGTGTTGTAGGAGAATTGCTTAAACCAGCCATAACAACTTGATAAGCATCGCTTGAATTATAAATTTCAGATCTTGATGTCAGCTCCATCCAAACTGGTTGTGTTTCGTATGGGTTTGCAGTCTTTTGACTGGTTGTCGGGAAAGCCATACTAACAGCCAAGGCCGCAACGGTTTGCAAGCTGTTTGTGTTTGATACAGGTTGAGAAGTGGTGTTCATTTGCAAGTTATCACCACAAGCCAAATTCATACGATTTGTATAACCAGCCAAAACAGCATCGATTGCACTTTTCCAATCTGCACCCTTATTGCTCAAATCCAAGTTAACAATCTTTTCTGCCCAACCCCAAATATTTGCGCCTACATTACCTGCATTTGCAAAGCGGGTTACCATTTCAGCACTACCACCAGGAACGCCGGCACCACAGAAATCTGTTAACATAGAGTTTAACATGCTACTTGTTTCATTGGCATATGCCAAAGCAACAGAATGACAAGACATAGCTGCTTCTAATTCTTGACGGCGCAACAAGCACAAATCAGAGTGAGATTTAGAAAGCTTTTCTGCCATGTTTGCCATTGATAAATAAGATATCAACTCTTGCTGTACATACGAAGGGCAAAGGCGTGCTGCTGTATTCATGCCACCTGTGCCATTACGGGTATTAACAGCATATTGAGGCAACAAAACTTCTGTGTCTTTCTGCAAGCACAACAAAGCATAGTTATATAATTCTGTTTCTGTTGCATATTGGCACTTGGAAGTTTTTTGACCAGGCACGACAGTTACATCGCCACAGTAATTTGCCAAGCAATTATAAATCTTTGTACGGCAAGCCGTATCAACATCAGGCTGGGTTACCATATAATAAATATTGCGTTGATTGGTTTTATAAGCATTTGCCAAACCCGCATTACCACGCAATGAGCCATCAGCTGTTGTAGAACCATAAGAAGTAGTTGGTGTTTGAATAACAACACCACGTGCCAAATCCGCTTCCGTAACAGTGCCAGCAGACACCGCAACCGCAGAATTCCCAACAAAACACGCGCCTATTAAGCCGAATACACACAGAAATTTATTCATTAAAATCCCTCTCGTTAGAATGATTTTATCATATTTAGAAATAAAAGGCAAACATTCATTTGATTTAATTAAATTAACTGATATGATAAGTGGCATGATTATAACAAACGAATTTTTACAGCAAATTTTTGACGACATTTCTGCCGTCAGGGGGTTTCTTTGACCCCGAAAATCTAAAATCACAGATTGCAGAGCTGGAAACACAGGCAAACGATGCTGATTTATGGAACAATCCGGACAATGCGCGCGTTGTTTTACAAAAGAAATCTTCATTAGAAAAGACTTTAAACGAACTATTACAGCTAGAGCAAGACTACAAGAATCTATACGACTTGTTTGAAATTGCGCCAGAAGATCCAGAAATCGTAAATGCTATTGAAAAGTTGTCAGAAGATGCACATCGCGCAAAGTTTATCACCCTATTCCGCGAACCCGCTGATAATAATGGTGCATTTTTATTTATTCAGGCTGGCGCAGGTGGAACAGAAGCTCAAGACTGGGCACAGATGATGTCGCGCATGTATGCTAGATGGGCAGAAAGACACGGATTTTCTGTCGAAGTCATCGAAGAACACGAAGGCGACACAGCAGGAATAAAAAATATAACTTATCGCATATCAGGCGAACGTGCTTATGGTTGGTTAAAAAACGAAATCGGTGTACATAGATTGGTTCGTATTTCTCCGTTTAATGCCAATGGCAAGCGTCAAACAAGCTTTGCTTCTGTTGATGTGTGGCCTGATATTGACGACACAATCGAAATTGAAATCAATGAAAAAGATTTGCGCATAGACACTTATCGTGCTTCTGGTGCAGGCGGTCAACATGTTAACAAAACCGACAGTGCTGTACGCATTACACACATACCTACGAACACTGTTGTAACATGCCAGAACGAACGCAGTCAGATTCAAAATCGCGAAATGGCTATGAAGATGCTTCGAAGCAAACTATATGAACTAGAAATGCAAAAACGCACCGAAGCTGAAGATGCCGCAAAAGCTGCACAAAAGAAGATTGAATGGGGTAGCCAAATTAGAAATTATGTTTTATACCCTTATCAGTTGGTCAAAGATGTTCGTACAAATGTTGAGAAAACTGACTCGAACGCAGTTTTAGATGGCGATTTAGACGACTTTATGCTGGCTTCGTTGCAACAAAACTAATCTAGCCACTTGACTTTTATAAAAATTGACATAAAATATTTTTGACAATACAAAAAAGAGAGAAAAAATGAACATTGCCTTGTACAACAAACGTAAAAACGCAATTTTATCGGTTTGTCCTGATGCGACTAACATTATAGCACCTGCTATAAAAGGCGCTCAGAACAGTATGCTGACTGCAAAAACCGCAGATGGAGAAGTTATGTTCAAATTCAACGATTATGAACTGGCGCAAAAAAATGTCGCTGTAAGCAAGTTGTACAACATGCGTGGCATCCCTGCTCCACAAATCTCTTTACATACTGTTGGCGATATCCATTTCGAGATGTACAAAAAATTTCCACAAAAGACATTGTTCGAAGCTATTCAAGACGGCATGCCCCCTGAGTACATTAAACAAATTTATCGTGAAGTACTGTTTTACTTCGAAAAAATGGCAAACATATCACCAGCGTATATCAACAGTAATTTAAAAAATACAGCTCACGAAGTCGCAAAAGTAAATGTATCTAATGTGAATAACAAAGCAATTGGAACATTATGCGCCGCGATTGTGTATTTGGCCAACATTTCTAAACAATCTGATATGGCTTTATTTCACTCTGACATCACTCCAAAGAACATAATCGTATCTAATGACGGGCATTTAGTAAGCTTTATCGATATGGACAATGTGTGTGTATGTAGCAAAAAACACGCATTTAGTATGATGGCTGCAAAATATCACGAACTGGGCTTTGATGTAGAAGAATTAATGAGCGAATACTACAAGGTTTCTTTGGAACATTTACCTGCTGAAAGCATTAAACGGCGCGTATCAATCGCAAATTTAAGCAAAAAACTATTATGGAAACATTCGGTCAGCAAGTCAAAATAACACCTGCCGACCAAAGCACTCCCTATCTTGCAATTTAGATAAAAATATTATAAAATTTAGAGTGCTGTGCCCATAGCAGAACTGGATAATGCGTCACCCTCCGAAGGTGAAGACTGTGGGTTCGAATCCCGCTGGGCACGCCATGTTATTTGTTATCCTTAACTTCTTAATTTCAGAAATAATAAAAATGAAAACAAATACATTTTATTGTTTTTAATTTTCATTAACGGCAAAAAATCAAACAATAAATATAACCTGCTGTCATTATACACTTCTATTTTTATTAGCGGCATCACTCCAAACAAATAAAGTCTTTTTCTTGTAGAAGAAAACATACTAAAATATTTATCAAAATTATTATATTTAAACGCTTTTCGATATGTGCGAGGTATTACAGAATCAAAAAACTTTTTGATTCCATAATCATTACGCACAGAGCTCAAAAATTCAAACATTAATTGCTGGTCTTCAATATTTTCGTATCTTTTAGATATTTCATACAGCGCATGATCGATCACATGATGATATAAATACTTTTTAAACATGTTATTATTTAAATTCGCACTTAGTATATATTGCAAATTCAATTTAAATGCTTTCAAGTTAGACATTGCCTTACCATGATTCAAACAACCAGAATCCAAAGAGTTATCTCGCCTGAACAAATAACAATATTTTATATTTGGCACTACATGAATTTCATTTGCACAAAGTGTGGCTTGCGTTAAAAACACCGAATCTTCTGCAACAAGAGCAGTCTCAGGAAAATGTATGTTGTGTTTATTTATCATATCATGCCTATAAATTGCCGACCAAAATGTTGAAGAAAAATTATACAACTCTTGTTTATGTCTTTTTGAATAATATGGTTTTATGTTTTTGTTTTTTGCATTTATGACAATCACATTACCCTTTACGATGTCTGATGATGTTTCAACTGCTTTGTTATATAGTTTCTCGTAAAAATCTAGGTCAACATAATCGTCAGGATCTACAAAACCGATATATTCTCCTGTGGCATTTTTTAAACCTGTATTGCGAGCAGTCGCAACACCACTATTTTTTTGCAGCTTAAACAATTTAATACGATTATCTTTTGACGCAAATTCTTGTAGAATTTTAAGTGTACCATCCGTTGACTTGTCATCAATACAGATTATTTCGATATCTTGTAGTGTCTGATTTACAAGTGTTGTTAAGCATTTTGTTACAAATTGCTCTACATTATAGCAAGGAACTATAATTGAAACTTTTGTCATAACTTCTCCTTAGACCAAAAAAAACGACCGTCCAAGAGACAGTCGGGAAGTTAAGACAATCATATACGCAAAATGACCCCATTGGTCTTTAGATAAAATCCTGTTGTATAACCAACGGCTTCCCGACATTAGTTATCGAGAAAAAGGCGCAATTGCGCCGCACACTACATTAGCGGATTACGACGCTTTGCGCCGTGCGTACAAAGGATGTCTTACGTCCCCGAACTCTATCCCTAGGGTTCACATAGAATAGTATATCATATCAGTTGTTTTTTCAAGGCTATTTTTCTTGATAAAAATTTGTGTTTTCAATACAGTGTGCAACATAAGGATTCTATTATGCGAAATTTTAATATCTTATTATTGGTTGTTTTTGTACTAACGGGCTGTAACAGTGTCTATGTTAAACCAAATACTTTGGATGTTTCTAAGACAGTCTATGCTGATCGTGGCGGTTATACTATGCAACGCAGTATTAAAGAAACTATGACTAAACGCGGATACAAAGTCGTTGTTGGCAAGGCTAAAAGCAACGAACACGCAATAGATAATTCAGTTAGCATAGATATCGATACTAATATCGTACCAAAAGATGCTCCTTATGTTGTAAAAACAAAAGAAATGAAAGATATTTTTAGACCTGTATGGTGTGCTTTTAATGGATTTTGGTGGTGGAATTTTAATGTTTCTATTGCCGACCAGAAAACTGGCGAAGAAGTTATGACTTGGCGCGGTCGGGGTTGTGCAAACAGCTCTATCAGAAAGCTAAATAAAATTTTAGATATAATGGAAATAAAAGAAAATTAAAAATCCCCCAAACGGGGGATTCTTTATTAGTCGATTGTTGTGTATTCACAAAAACCTTCGTTCGTATCACAGCGAGCTGTTGTGCCTTCACTGATAAAGTAACCCTGATCATGCAAACATGCTGGGCATACTGTTGGAGCTTCGGTTCCAATGTGCCACATACCACAGTTTGTGCAACGCCACATTACAATCTTGTCTTGTTTGAACAATGTGCCTTCTTCAATAGCTTCGGCCAATGCGCGGAAACGAGATTCGTGATAACGTTCTGCCAAGCCAATGTTCTTTAAAATCTCTGCAATTGCTGGAAACCCTTCTTGTGCAGCGATTTGTGCAAACTTTGGATACATTTCTGTATTTTCTTCGTGTTCGCCATATGCAGCTGCCTGCAAGTTTTCCAATGTAGAACCAATTTTACCTGCTGGGAAAGATGCTGTAATTTCTAAATCGCCACCTTCTAAGAATTTGAACAAACGAGAAGCATGTTCTTTTTCTTGTTCTGCTGTTTCCAAAAAGATTTTTGAAATAGCTTGGAAGCCTTCTTTCTTGGCTGCAGAAGCAAAAAATGTGTAACGATTACGTGCCTGAGATTCACCAGCAAATGCTGTTAACAGATTTTTTTCTGTTTGTGTACCTTTCAATGATACCATGATTTGTTTTCTCCTTTATGGTTTGTGTTTCTGCATGAATATTACCAGAGAAAACTATAAATTGCAAAATTATTTTAAGCCTAAGAACATTTTTTCAATCGATAAAATCAATTCCGAGATTCCAAGACGACCTGCAGCACTAATCGTAACGATTTCAGGCTTTTTCTTGCGACCAAAAGATTTTTTGAAAGCAGTCAGCTTTTCTTTTAACTCTTGCTCATCAAGCGCGTCTATCTTGTTGATAACCACCATTTCAGGCTTGCCTATCAAATCTCCACCATATGAATCCATTTCATGACGAATTGCCTTGTAACGAGATACCCAATCTTCTTCGGTTCCGTCAATCACATGTAAAATCATCTTGGTACGTTCTGCATGTCCCAAGAACTGGTCGCCCAGACCAACACCAGCATGCGCACCTTCTATCAGACCAGGCAAGTCAACCAGCACAAATTCGCGTTCGTGAGCATACATAACACCTAGCTGAGGATTCAAAGTTGTAAATGGATAGTTTGCAATCTTTGGTCTTGCAGAAGTTACAGCTGATAACAATGTAGATTTGCCCGCATTTGGAAATCCAACCAAGCCAATATCTGCAATCAACTTTAATCTTAGAACAACTGTTCTTTCTTCACCTGGCAAGCCATCATTAGCTTGTTTTGGAGCACGATTCGTTGGGCTTTTGAAGTGCAAATTACCCCAACCGCCATTACCACCGCGAACAGCGCGATATTCCATGCCGTCTTCGTTCAAGTCCGCGTATTCAATTTCTTCGTTTTCAGATAAAATAACAGTTCCTGTTGGAACAGGCAAAACCAAAGTTTCACCAGACGCACCTGTGCGCATCTTGCCCATACCGTTTTGACCGCGTTCTGCCATAAACTTGGTCTTGTAACGATAGTCAATCAGTGTGTTTACATTTGGAACCGCAACAAAAACAACATCACCACCACGACCGCCATCGCCACCATTAGGGCCACCAAACTCAATGTATTTTTCGCGTCTAAAACTGGCAGAACCATTTCCGCCATCGCCTGCTTTTACATAAATCTTTGCCTTGTCTAAAAACTTCATATTTTTGCCTCTTGTCTTCTATTATAACTTAAAAACTTGCAATTTCCAGTATAAAAGGCTATAATTGACCGGTCGCGTAAGCGATGATGATTCTGAAGCCGTTGTGCAATAGTCATTATGGACTGGGGGGCGGTACCCCACAGCTCCACCATTATCTGATATGATTTTTTAGTCATATTTGGTTATGGGGCTGACATAGTTTCGACAGATGATGAAAGACAAATTGGTTGAATCCGACATGGTGTCGTAAAAAACCAACTAAAAACTGAATGGCGATATGATCGCTGCTAACGATAACGTTAGCCTTGCAATGGCTGCCTAAGATGGCGTTTGAACATGGTTGGCAATTGTTGACCTAGTTCGTTTAAGCTTTTGCGGGGTCGGCCGGGTACCTGGCACCAGAAACTCGGCACACTATTTGAATTAATCTATAAAAATCTTAGGGGAAAGAGAAAATGTTCGGAAAAGTTAAAAAAGTATTCTTTACAGGCGTATTTGGCGTATTGTATGTTTCATTTATTGCTCAATTGGTTTATGTACTGGGCTGGACTTCTGACACAAAAGAAACATTGATTGGTTTAGCGGCTTTGTCTGTTGAATGGTTAGTATTGATTGCTGCTCGCTATTTATCAAAGCGTTCTAGCAACAGCGCACAACATAATGGCTTCCGCCGCCGTTAGGAATAAAAACCGCCGTTTGGCGGTTTTTTTTAAGCTTGATATATCTTGAAATCTTAGCAAAATGATTTATATTTATCATTGCTATGAAAAACTATGTATTACCATTTCGTGATTTGGTCGTATCGCCTGGCTTGGCGGTACCCGTTTTAATCGATAATCCTGTATCAGTTAACTGTGTAAAGGCGGCTGCAGAAAACGGCTCGCAACAGCTGATATTAGTACCTCAACACTCTTGGAATTACCCAACCGCCGCAGAAGATATCTACTCGGTTGGCACCATTGGTGATATTGTGCATATTTTAACTATGCCTGACGGTGCTATTCATGCGCTGATACGCACAACAAATGTTGTAAAAATTAACGACATCGAAATTAACGATGGTGTCTTTGTGGCTTCACACGAAATTATAGAAATACAAGACGATATGAACGCAGAACAAACTTTGGTTTTGCGCGATATTTTGGCAGACAATTTACAAACATTGGCAAATACAACTCGCAAGTTCAAAATGGAAAAATTGCGTAATGTAAAAAACAATTACCCCCTGCCCGCCTTTGTAGATGCAGTTATTCAAACAACAGATATTGAAACGGATATAGCAGTACAGGTTTTGTCTGCTACTAGCTGGGCAGAAAAAATGACTATCTTGATAGAACAAATCAAGTTAATGTCTGAAGCCGCAAAAATTGAAGAATCTATCAACAAGCGCATTCATCAGCAAATGGAAAATGGTCGACGCGAAGCTATCTTGCAGGAAAAAATGCGCGCAATCCAGCACGAAATGGGCGAAGATGACGGCGAAGCTGATACCGCAAGCATTCGTAAAAAGATACAAAACTCTTTAATGCCAAACGAAGCAAAAGAAAAGGCTTTGAACGAGTGGAAGCGTATGCGTTCTATGTCGCCAATGTCTAATGAAGGCGGATTATTAAAAACATATCTAGACGAATTGTTGGCTATGCCTTGGAACAAGTCTGATGAGGATATTTTGGACTTGCAACATGCGCGCGAAGTGTTGGATGCTGAGCACTCTGGCATGCTTGGGGTCAAAGAACGCATTTTGGAACATATTGCTGTAATGAAAAAAACTAATTCCAATCAAGGTAGCATCTTGTGTTTTGTAGGCGCACCAGGTGTTGGAAAAACTTCATTAGGCAAATCTATCGCAAACGCATTAGGTCGTAAATATCAGCGCATATCATTGGGTGGCATTTCTGACGAAGCACACTTTCGTGGCCACCGCAAAACTTATATCGGCGCACAAACTGGCCGTGTTATGGATGCCTTGAAAAGATGCAAAACTAACAATCCTGTTATAGTCTTGGACGAAATCGATAAAATGGGACGCGACTGGCGCGGCGATCCTGAATCTGCATTGTTGGAAATACTTGACCCTGAACAAAACAAGACTTTCCGCGACCATTATCTAGAAGTTGATTTCGACCTGTCAAATGTCTTGTTTATCGCAACGGCAAACAGCTTAAATCTGTCAAACGCACTGAAAGACCGTATGGAAATCATTGAAATTCCAGGCTATTCGATGGACGAAAAGATAAAGATTGCGCGCGAACACTTAATCAAACGTTCGGCACGCGATACAGGTTGGGATATAGATAATATCGTTATCAGCGATGAAGCTATTAAACATTTGATTCAAAATTATACTTCCGAACAGGGAGTCCGTGAATTACAACGAGAAATTACAGCTATACTGCGCCGTGAATTACTAGAAAACGATTGCACGGATATAAAAACTGAATTCACAATTGAAAAAATCGACAAATTGCTATCTCTGCGCAAGTCCGCAGGCTTTGCTAAGAAAATTGGTTTTGGGGTACATCTATGATTTTGATTATAAACACATCTGGCGCAAATCTAGAATTTGTATTGGGCGATATGCACAAAGTTGTTCCTGTTGAAAAACAATCTGTTGCACTGCCAATCGAATGTGAAAAATTCATCACAGAAGCAGGCGCAAAATGGTCGGACATTACATCTATCGGTGTTGTAACTGGCCCTGGCAGTTTTACTGGCATCCGACTTGGGATTGCTTATGCAAAGGGTATCGCTATGGGGTTAAACATTCCTATTGTTGGTATAACTGCTTTTGATTTGTATTTAGCAGAAACTCCTGATGCTTTTGTGGCTATCGAATCCGGACGTGGCGACTTCTTTGTTGCAGCCAATGGTTTGGAACCACAAACAATGGAAATAGAAGAACTGGAAACAAAACAGATGGAATGGCCAAGAACTGTCGGTCATAAGCCATTTAATTTAAAATTAGGCACAAAAATAGTTGCAGAAAAAATTAAAGCTGATACTATCGACCCCACTGTCCCAATGTATCTGAGACCCAGCTACGCGGAACAGAACCAAAAAAGGTAGTCAAAAATGAATAACAATACAGAAACACAGAAAAAAAATCTTGCACAAGAACAAGAGATGATTGCAACTTTGTTTAAGGCTATTAAACGCAACACTGTTAGATACACTGCTGCTGGTCAAGATGGCATTTCCAAACAATGTTACAGCTTGCAATCTCCTAGCTTGTATGTTTCTACAATGAAGGTAGAAGACGAACATCATTTAACCCCAACAAAGTTTATGATGAACGTTGAATTCAAAGCAGATCACAAAAGAATACAATGCAGCGGTGAAATTGCAAAGAAAGTTTATCTTCATATGCGTGAAAAATATGAAAGAGTTCTAAAACGCACAAGATTGGTTCACTCATTCTGCAATCCAGCTTTTGCAAAAAGTCATAGAACAAGAGGCTAAATTGCTAAACACAATTGCTAATCTTCATCAATTGTGTTTCCCACACAAACCGTGGACAGCAGATGATTTCGCAGACCTGAAAAAATCGGGCTGTGAAATTATTGCTAGCCAAAACGGCTTTATCGTATATCGCGCTACTTTGGATGAAGCTGAAATTATTACAATCGGTGTACATCCCGAAGCACGCAAAACTGGTATCGCTAGCGCAATGATTGGAATTGTCGAAGGCGAACTTAAAAAAGCCGGGGTAAAAACAATTTTTCTTGAAGTCGCAGAAGACAACACCCCTGCCCGTAAATTATATGAATCTAATGGCTTTGTTCAAATCGGTGTACGCACAAAATATTATGACGGCGTTGACGCCATTATGATGAAAAAAGACCTATAAATCATTCACAAAATCTAACACACGTTTATCAAATATAACATCTCGCGAATTTAATGGCGAAGCTATATGCATATCAGATGACTTGCGAGTGCGAGATAGTGCAACATAAGTCTGACCATGCGCAAAGCAACCCCTGGACACATCAACAACAACAGCATCCAAAGTTTTACCTTGGGCCTTGTGGATTGTCATTGCATAACCAAGATTTAACGGAAATTGTTTATAAGACCCTACTTCGTTTTCTACAATTTTATCGTTTTCATCACGATTATATTCAATTTTCTGCCACTTTTCCGGCTTTACACTTACCAGCTCATGAGAATCAGATAGCAGTTGAACTATTATTTCGCGCGCATTTAGGCCACGAACAACACCCATCGAGCCATTATGCCATTTGTCGCCGTTTTTCACGAACACAACCAATGCACCTACCTTTAAAGTTAGTTCTAATGGTGATGGAACTTCTCGTTCTGAAAAATTCCCACTCAAAGTCCCTTTGTAGGTAAAAGCTGTTTCTGTAAGCTGACCAAGACGTGTTGCGTTTATTCGCTCGGCCACAGCGCGAAACGGTGTAATCACAACCGCGTTTTTGCGTCTGTTTTCATCTTCAATACGACACGAATTAAAGAAAGAAAGCGCAGATGTCTGATTGTGACGCAATTGATTTAGGTTGTCTAACAACTCTGCATCGCTTTGACGATATACAAAGTCAAAGTTATATTTAATGAATTTTGCACGACTATACACATGACTATCAAAAAAATAAGAATTTAAATGTCCATATTCTGATTGATAATACTGGGCGGCTTCGCGCGTTATAACAGGCGGCAATTGAAACAAATCTCCGATTGCAACCACTTGAATTCCTCCAAACGGCTCGTTATTTCTGCGCGCATATCTTGCCAAAATATCAATCGCATCAAGCAAATCTGGTGCAACCATCGATATTTCATCAATAATTAACACATCTGTCGCTATCAAAATATTGCGAGGCTTTGCCTTGAGCTTTAATAGTTCTGGCATTATAAAGTCACGCGGCTGAATTTGAAACAATGAATGTATCGTCTGCCCACCAACATTTAACGCAGAAACCGCAGTAGGACAAGCACAAACTATGCGCTTTTTAGAAGCAGACTTTAAAAAATTTACAAAAGTTGACTTTCCTGTACCAGCTGGCCCCAATATCAGCAGATTAGCATTTGTATGCTCTATCGTACTAAATGCTGACATTTGCGCTTCGCTTAAGATTGGTTTTAATAAATTCATACGAGTAATGATTACATAAATATAAAAAATTAGAAATAAATAATTTTTATCTTGCATGAAAAGATAAAATATATATAATAGACCTCCGTGGGTTAGTAGCTCAGTTGGTTAGAGCGGAGCGCTCATAACGCTTTGGTCGTGGGTTCAAGTCCTACCTAACCCACCAAAGATATTCGCACCAAATCGGTGCGTTTTTTTATTTCTTCTATGAACTTCTTACAAAAAACTGTCAAGACAATAAGTATATATTTTGCACTTGCGCTACCTTGCATAAATTTTCTACACTATAAACAAGCTAATATTTAAAACGAAAGAAAAACAGCAGAATTCTGGCGATTACACGCCACAACTGGGGGAGAAATGAACATGAAAAATATCTTAAAAAGTAGATTGTTATCACGAATCGTGATGTTGTTTTCATTTATTGTTAGTATCAATTTATTATGCTCTGCCCCAGCAATTGCAGCTGAAACATACGATATAGATGCCAGCGCTGGTGCTGATTTTGGTATTTCGCAAATAATGTTCGAAGCACCCTATAGCCAAGGGTCTGGATTGAGCATGCCTAGCTCAGATGTTGTAAGCTATGATGCCAGCAAGCTTGATGGTATCAGCGCCCCTCCTATTAACATGCTTTACTGGTGCTGGGCTTCAAGCGCAAAAACAAGTTGTGATGACTACTATTATAACTCACAATATTGCTCTCCATTTAAAATTGGCTTAATCATACCTGCTGGTGTAGAAGTTGAAACAATAAATCTTGTGATTGCTGACACCTGCTCTACTACTTTAGATTATGCGTATCTTACTTATGATGGCAATGGCGCCACAGGTGGTACTGCACCAAAAAGCCCAACTTATATAACCTCTTTACAGAGTAGTTCGTTTGAGCTACCTGCTAATACATATACAAAAACCGGTTATACTTTTGCAGGCTGGACAATAGGCGGCATGAAACTGTATGGCTCAAATTGCGCAACTAGCAACTGCTGGAGTGTGTTAGACTTCTTATTCGATGGAACTCACACTGGCTCAACACAAACAATTAAACCTAATTGGACACCTAATACTTACACTGTTACATTTAATGCAAATGGCGGTTCTGGCACAATGGCCAATCAAACATTTACTTACGATTCGTCTGCAGCATTGACCAAGAACGCATTTACAAAAACAAATTACGAATTCTTGGGTTGGTCAACTAATAAAGATGCAACAACCGCTACTTATTCTAACCAGCAAAGTGTTAAAAACTTGGCTGCTTCTGGTTCTGTTACATTATACGCAATTTGGAAATACACAGTTTACTCTGCTACTTTCGCTATGAACTCAGGTGGCGGAAGTGGTACGACACCAACAGGTGTTACATGTACAAGTGAATCTTGTAAATTACCAGAAAACCCATATACAAAAACAGGTTATACATTCGCAGGTTGGGAAGTAACTGATGACTGTAATGTATTTGGCGGATATGTCGGTCAACCAGGCGAAGAGCTGAAAAGCGGTATCAACAGTTGTATCGGAAGCATGGGACAAGTTGTATTGGTCGCACTGTGGGAAGCTAATAAGTACACTGTTGTATTTAATGCAAACGGAGGAACTGGCACAATGGCCAACCAAAGCCGTCAATATAACGAC
>JAFZHX010000026.1 GCA_017554665.1 Alphaproteobacteria bacterium | reverse complement strand
TATTTTTTTATTTTTGGTAATTTGCGCATTCTTGAGCGATTTGATGTGCTAACTCTACAGCTTTTTCGTATGTTTCAGCAGTTTTTTGCTCTTTGTCAGCGTGAAGTAGATGTGCTGGTTGGTTGTTTATGGTTGGGTAGTACAGTTTGCTTGATAAGGGAATGACTTTTTTTGCGCCTAAATAGCAAGCAAATTCGCAACCTTCGCAGTTTGTTTTAAGTTGATTTAATGGCTTAATACACATTTAATATCCTTTTTTATTTTATACAAATATAGACAAAAAACATAAAATGTCAAGTTGATTTTGCGGTTTTTTTGTGATATTCTTGTATGTATGAGATTGGATCAGCTGCTTGTTTTGCGTAATTTATACCCTACTCGCTCTAAGGCTGTGGCGGCTGTTAAAGCGGGTTTGGTAACGGTTAATGGTGTGGTGGCGCAAAAGCCTAGCTTGTCAATTTTAGAAACTGATGAGGTGCAAGGTGGTGATTTGCCCTATTCTGTTGGTCGTGGTTCATTAAAGCTGGAACGCGCTTTGGAATTTTTTAATGTAAATCCACAGGGTTGTGTTTGTTTGGATGTTGGTGCTAGCACTGGTGGTTTTACAGAAGTTTTATTAAAAAAAGGCGCAGAAAAAGTATTTTCGGTTGATGTTGGGACTAATCAACTGGATGCGGGGTTAAAGGCGGATGGACGTGTAGTGTCTTTGGAACAGACTGATATTCGTGATTTAAAGCCTTTGTCAAAGGTAGATTTGATAGTTGTTGATGTTTCGTTTATTTCTTTGACTAATATTGTAGATTGTTTGGTGCGTTGGGGTGCTAAAACGGTGATAGTTTTAATAAAGCCTCAGTTTGAAGTGCCTAGAGAGGTTGCTGCTAAGACTCATGGTGTTATAAAGTCAAAAGAATGGCACGATTGGTCTGTTAATCGGGTTGTTGGCGCTTTTTCTGAGGCTGGTTTTGATAGTGTTGGTGTTGCAGAATCTCCGGTTAAGGGTGGTAGTGGAAATACAGAGTTTTTGGCATGTTTCAAGTTAAAAAAATAATTTAACTTGTTCGAGTAACTTATTGAGTTTAAATATTTATTTTTATTTGTGAAAAATTACTTTAATTTGCTTTTTAAGATGCTTTTTTTGTGATTTTGTTTGTTTTTTGTGGTTGTTTTTAGGTGTGTAAATAGTGCGAATTCTAAACTTGTTTTATGTTAATGTTTTCCTTGAAATCCAAGATGTTTAGGGGTAATATCTTGAAGTAAAAATGTATAAAAATGGGGTTTGTTATGGCAGACGATATAAAAAAAGTTCATGAACGCGAAGCAAAATGGCAAAAACGTTGGTCGGACGCACGTGCTTTTGTTCCAAAAAACGATGGCTCAAAACCAAAATATTACAATTTGATTGAATTTCCATTTCCTTCTGGTTCTGGATTGCATGTTGGGCATATGTTGCCTTATACAGGTATGGATGTTTTGGCTCGCTTTCGTCGTATGCGTGGCTTTGATGTGCTGTATCCAATTGGATATGATTCTATGGGTATATCGTCTGAAAATTATGCTACAAAAATCGGCAAGCACCCAAGTGAATCTGTTGCAGAATTGATAAATATTTTTGAACGCGATATTTCTATTATGGGTTTGTCGTTTGATCCTGAATCTAAACTGTCAACATCTGATCCTGAATTTATTAAGTGGACACAGTGGATGTTTATACAGTTCTTTAAAGCTGGCCTGGCATACAAATCCGAGCTGCCAATGAACTGGTGTCCTGCTTGTAAAACAAACCTGACCAATGAAGAACTGGAAGATGGTAAGTGTGAACGCTGTCATGGTCCTGTTGAAAAGAAAATGAAACTGCAGTGGAATTTAGCGATTACAAAATATGCAGATCGTCTGATTGATGACTTGGTATTGGTTGATTATCCAGAGCGCGTTAAAACAGAACAAGTTAACTGGATTGGACGCTCTTTTGGTGCTGATGTTGATTTCAAGGTTGGCGATGATGTTATGACTGTGTACACAACACGTGTTGATACTATTTTTGGCGTAACTTTTTGTGTGCTTGCCCCAGAACATGCGTTGGTTAAAAAGTGGCTGGACGAAGGAAGAATCAACAATGTGGATGCGGTAAACGAATATATTGCTGCTGCACGTGCTAAAACAGAAATAGAACGAACAGATGTTACAAAAGATAAAACGGGTGTTCGTTTAGATGGTGTTATGGCAAAGAATCCATTTAACGGCAAAGATATTCCAATCTTTATATCTGACTATGTTTTGGCAGATTATGGCTTTGGTGCGATTATGGCTGTACCTGCACACGATGGTCGTGATTGGGGCTTTGCAAAGAAGTTTGGGTTGGAAATTGTACCAGTGTTGGCGGGTGGTGAACCTGATAAAGTTTGGGAAGGCGATGGTGCACATATAAATTCTTCTTTCTTGGATGGTATGGGTAAAGAAGAAGCGATTGCTGCTGCTATTAAATATGGAACAGAGCATGGTTTTGCGCGTGGAACCAAGAAATACAAATTGAAAGATTGGGGTTTTTCTCGTCAGATGTACTGGGGTGAACCAATACCGTTGGTGTTCTGTGAAAAATGTGGTTGGGTGCCCGTTCCTGAATCTGAACTGCCATTGTTGCAACCATATATGTCGGATTATAAACCAACAGATGATGGCGAAGGTCCGTTGGCGCGCGCAACAGATTGGGTGAATACGACTTGTCCATGTTGTGGTGGTGCGGCAAAGCGCGAAACGGATACAATGCCACAGTGGGCTGGTTCTTCGTGGTATTTCTTGCGCTATTTGGACAGTAAGAATAATGATGAGTTTTGTACTCGTTCACAGTTGGATAGCTGGATGCCAATAGACCATTATAATGGTGGTATGGAGCATACAACACGACATGTTTTGTATTCAAGATTTTGGTACAAGGCTTTGTCTGATTTGGGTTATGCGCCTGGTGTTGAGCCGTATAAAAAGCGTACAAGTAACGGTTTGATTATGGCGGCAGATGGTACAAAGATGTCCAAGTCGCGTAATAATACTGTGCCAAGTTCGGATGTGGTTGAACGCAGTGGTGCTGATGCATGTCGTATGGCTATTTTGTATCTGGGGCCTTGGGAACAAAGTGCTAATTGGTCCGAAGATACATTGCGTGGTGTTGAACGTTTCTTGAAGCGCGTAGAGTCTTTGTCGGAAAATCTGGTTGATGAGCCGATGACTGCTGAGCAAGAAAGACTGATGCACAAGCTGATTGCAGATACAACAGAACGTTTGGAAAATATGAAGTTTAATACGGCTATTTCTGCAATGATGGAATATATCAATGGTTTTGGTGGTAAAATGCCCCGCCCTGCATACGAAACATTGTTGCAAGTGCTGAATCCATTTGCGCCACATTTGACTGAAGAAATGTGGGAAAAGTTGGGCCATGCAGATATGTTGGTGTTTGAGCCTTGGCCAACATTTGATGCATCAAAGTTAGTCGAAATAACAATGACGATAGTTGTGTCTGTAAATGGTAAACGTGCTGCAGACTTTGTTGTGCCTGCTGATGCAACAGAAGCAGAAGTTGTAGAAGCTGCAAAAACTGTTGCTGGCGCAAAATTGGACGGTTGTGAAATTGTTAAAACAATCGTTGTGCCAAAGAAGTTAGTGAACTTTGTTGTAAAAAAATAATATGTAAGACATTATGGAAGTGCGGTACGAAATTAAATTAGGTCGTTGGGATGATTTCTTCGCAAGACGAGTGTTGTCCAAAGGGCCTAATGAGTTGCAATGTATTTGTAATGGTGAGCATCGTTTGTTTAATCTTGTGCTAAAATACAAATGGCGACAGGATCCTTTGGTAAAGTGTGCTCGCAAACTTTCGAATCTTGTAAGTATGTCGGAAAAAATTGATAAAGATTCCGCGGCGGTATTCAAGCAAAAAGCTCTTGCTGAAATGAAGGAAGTTTTTAGGCTTACTCCATATGTTTATACAGAGTTTTTGTTGTTGTTCGAAGATTCTTCAATGGAAATTCGGTTTGATAAGGTTGTTAATGATTTGTTTAGTCAAAATGATAAGATAAACGAAGCGGCTTTAAAGGTAATAGATCGCACTGCTGTTTTGGAAATGCATGATTTAGATTATAATATCGACTATTGGCGCGTTTATAATAAAAAGCTGGAAGAGTTTGGACTTAAAGTGGCTACTGCGGCGGCTTTTTGTTGGCATGATTTTGAATTTGTTTTGTGGTATATCAAGGCATTTTTTCAATTGTGTAATGATGGTGCACGGCTTGATTTTGCCAATGTGTTGTTTAGAAACAGACCTGAATTATTAGAATTATATCAAAACAATGTTGCATATCGTGAGTATGTGCTTGGGGAGTCTAAAAAAGCTGTCGAGGAATCGTATGATTATGCGTTGGAAGTTTATCGAAAAGTATTGCAGTTCAATAATGCAAAGCATAAAGATTATGAACGTTACAAACAGTTAATCGCAACAAAGCAGTTAGAGAAGTTTAGAAAGAAATAAAAAAAGCCCCGTTTGGGGCTTTTTTTAAATGCTGTCAGCGTTTACCCAACGACCGTCTTTTAACAAACCTGGAGCCATGCCTTCGTTTGCGCGCAATGCATCGATTACACTGCGAGCTTTTGCTGCGTCCATGTTGATGATACGGACTTTGAACAAGTCGCCTTCGTTAACAACTACGGCTTCGCCATATGTTTTCATACGGTTTGCCAACGCGTCTGCACTGTCTTGTGCGTAAAATGCAGCAAGCTGAATGCTGTATGGACCAGAAACGGCGTCAGGTGCAGCCACTGTTGCTTCTGAAGGTGTGCTTGTTTGTGTTGCTGTTTGTGCAGCTGTTGTTGTGCCCAAAGTTGCGTTTTTAACGGCGGTTGATTGTTCTGGCATTACTTGGATTTGAACCTTTGCCTGACCGTTCAAGCCGATTTTTTGAGCGGCTGCAGGAGATAAGTCCATCAAACGTGTGTTTACATATGGGCCACGGTTGTTAACGCGAACAACGACAGATTGACCGTTGTCCAAGTTAGTTACGCGTGCAATTGTTGGTAATGGTAAAGTTTTGCTTGTTGCGACCATTTGGTTAACGTCAAATACTTCGCCGTTGCTAGTTTTTGTGCCGTTTAATTCTGCTGGAATAATGCCTGCCATACCTGTTTGGTTGTATGTCATGTCTTCGACAGGAATGTACTGAACTTCATCAACTTTGTAAGCAGAACCGACATAATATTTTGGTGCTGGAGACAGCAGATATGTGTCGTTTAATGTTTCTGTTGTTGTAGCTGTGGCGACCAATGGTTCTTCGCCAAAGCCGTTTGTGCCATAGCTTGTGCCTGTGCTTGTTGTGCTAAGATCAGCACAGCCAGCCAATATTGCGGTTAAGGCCGCTAAAGAAACTAGTTTTTTCATGATGTATGACTCCTTCCATTACATTTATATTATATATTTTATCATAAAAAAAGGCTGTATTCAAATTTATTTTTGCAAGTTATAATTTGCGGTCGATTAAGTATGCAACAGGCAAATACACTATTCCATAAACGGCGATAGATAAACCAAGAACCCAAATGCTGGAAATAGTAACAGATGATAGTATAACACCAAGTGCGGCAGCCCATGCGCCAAAGATGACTATGGCACGAACTGTACGGCTATCGTGTTTGATTAGTTCACGTTTAAGGCATGCGCGACCTAGTAAATAATTCTTTAGGTAACCGCTTATCACAATACCGACAGGAATTGCAAGATAGCCGATAATTGGGAACAAGGCTAGATATAATGCTGCTGCAACACTAAGAGACACGATGCTGGTCTTAACAGGTGTTTTTACATCTTGGGATGCGTATAGGGTTTTGTTGTATATCTGGCTGATAAGCATTGCTGGTAATACAAATACCTGAATCATAATTACCATTGCGACTGCGTGTGTTGACTCTGATGTCCATGCACCATATTCAAACAAGAATTTTATAATGGGTTCTGCTAGAACGAATAAGCCTGCTACGCATGGTAATATTAGCATCATAGAACGGCGCAAAGAAGAATTTTGCTGAATATAAACACTGCGCATGTTGTTGTTTGATATCGCGTTAGATATAGAAGACATTAATACTGTGCCGACAGCCAAGCCAATCATTGCAAATGGTAGTTGTACAATTCTGTCTGAATAATATAACCATGAAACAGCACCGCTTTGGAAACTTGCAACCAATGTGCCAATGATAATAGTTATTTGGTAAAAGCCGTTTCCAACAATGCTTACACCAAGACGTTTGAACATGCTTTTTATTTGAGGGGTCCAGCAAGGTTTAACCAAATATAAACCAAAGTGATTCTTGCGTATGCGCGACCATAAAACACTAAACTGAATAATGCCAGATAGAACAACTGTGCCAGCCATCAAGTATAATATGTGTGTACTGCCGAATAGTATAGCAAACAAGAGTGCGCATATAAGCATTATGTTTAATAATACTGGCATAAAGGCGGCTAATAAGAATCTGGAGAATGCGTTTAATATAGCTGATAAGAAAGCGGCACCGCAAATGAATATCACATAAACAAACATTATGCGAGATATTATAACCGTCATTTCCATCTTGCCGGGTGTAGCATCAAAACCAGGAGCCAAGAACCATACTACCAATGGCATAAAGATTTCGAATAAGATTGTTATGCCAAGTAGTATAACCATCAGCCACGAAAAAGCATTGCGTGCAAAACTTTCGTCTTTCTTGGAGTCTGTGTACATAGGAATAAAGATTGCAGACAATGCGCCTTCACCAAGCAAATCGCGAAACATGTTAGGAAGTTTGAACGCGGCCAAGAAAATGTCTGATAGACGCCCTGCTCCAAGTACGCGCGCAATCAGCATATCACGAACAAAGCCGAATATACGACTGATACCAGTCATTGCACCAACGCCGAAAATATGTTTGCCTAGTTTCATACTTTAGATTATACTGCTTTGGACGAGAAAAAATCAAGACAGGATTTAATTATGAAAAAACTTATGTTGTTTGTTATGGCGGCTGTTGTGATGACTGGATGCGCTGGTACGGATAATTCTGTGGTTACAGAGTTGTCTTTGACAGATATTTATACTTCTGCGTATAAAGACTTTAATGACGAAAATTATGAAGAAGCTGCAGTTGAATTTTTAAAGGCAGAAACGCAATACCCCGCAAGTCCTTGGGCTGCGGATGCGCTAATTATGGCTGCGTATTCTCAGTATTTAGACGATGATTTTGCTGGCGCTATATTAACAGCGGACAGATTTATGCGTTTTCATCCGGGACACAAGGATGTGCCATATGTGATTTATTTGCGTGGTATGTGTTATTATCGTCAAGTTAGTGATGTTAGACGCGAGCCTGGTATGTCTGCATATGCTTTGCAACAATTTCAGATGCTGGTAAAGCGTTTCCCTAATAGCCCGTATGCAGAAAACGCTAAAAACAAAATCAATATTTTAAAGAATTATATTGCTGGCAAGGTAATGTATTCTGCGCGTAATGATATGCGTAAAGAAAACTGGGCCAGCGCAATTAATCGCCTACAATCTGTTGTAACTGATGCGCAAGAAACAGTTATGACAGCAGAAGCAATGTACCGCTTGACGGAATGTTATAATGCGATAGGATTACCTGAGCAAACAAAGGGGTATTCTGATATGTTAAAGTTGAATTTCCCTGATAGCGAGTGGGCAAAAAAGCTGAAATAAGGGTAAAGGTAATTAGTTATGAAAAAAAATGAACATAAAAATAAAGCGTTGTATCTAAAGTATGCAGAAGTTACTCGTGAAGATATATCTTTGTCTAGTTTTTTTCAAATGAATTATGCGGGTGCGATAGCGTTGGCTATTGTTGGTAATGTTTCTTGGTTGTTTATGCAGTCGTTGCCTAAGATACCGCTTATAGAAGGTGGTACCAGAACAAATAAGATATATACTCCATATGTAAAAGCCATCCATGATGCGTATGTTCCAACTGATAAATATACAGTAAATAGTAACACGTATAAAACAGGTAAATTAGAGGTTAATCCAAATCCAGGTTTTCGTGCGCATGGTACTTGGTTGGCGAATTTGTTGTTTTCTTTGCTAATATTAGTTGGTAGCGCGTATTACTTTAAATCATGCAAGTCTGATTTAGATACGATTGATATGATGGTAGATTTGAAAGAATTAAAAGGTAAATATAGACTGAACGATGCTCAAGTTGCAAAGTTGATTACTATGTCTGATGATATTATAAGCAATATGTCTGCAGAAGAGCGTGTTTATTTTGATATGCTGATGGATGGTAATATTAAGATAAAAGACGATAAGGTGTTCAAAGATATGGCTGTTGCTATTTTGGACGGTTATCTAAGTACTCATCCAAAAGAAACAAAAGCACTGCTAACAGTATTTAATACAGAAATAACAGAAGAATTGAAGAAAAAAATAGCTATTAGATCCAGATAAAAAAGTCCCGCAGTTGCGGGATTTTTTTATGAGATTTTTTGAACCCTGCGGATGCGGCGTTCGCAATTGTCAAATGGGCTTTCTAAGAATGCCTGAACGCATAAGAATGCAACTTCGATATCAATGTCGTCTGCTGCCAATGCGATTACATTTGTGTCATCGTGAAAACGGTCGTCGCGCGCTTGGTTTGGTGTGTTACAACGCGAAGCGCGAATGTGTTTGTATCTGTTTGCTGCAATCATAACACCTGCGCCTGTGCCACAAATAATAATACCACGTGATTCTGGTTCGTCTAGCATTGCGTCTGCCAAGGTTGCTGCAACATCTGGATAGTCAACAGATGTGTTAGGGTCGTCAATACCCAGGTTGACTGTGTTATACCCTGCAGCAGCCAGCATTTCAATCAAGTACAATTTCAAGCCAACGCCACGATGGTCAGCTGCAATAAAAACACGTGATACATTTTTATTCATTTTTTTGTCCTTTTTCTTCTTTGCGTTTGGATAGTTTGCAATCTAAACCGGTGTTGCCTGTAATGTTTAATGTTTTATATGCCAATGTGCCCGTCATTTTTGCAGCATTGAAAACATTTGCTGTGTTCACTGTAGCAGACCCGTCCAAAGTTCCGTGTAAGAACAACACTGGCGCATTTATGTCGCCTTTAACAATGCCTCCACGTCCGATTACTATTGTTTCGGCAGTGATGTTGCCGATAACTTCGCCATGGATTTGAACATTGTGGTCAGTTTTTATGTCGCCTGTTACTTTGCAACCTGCCCCAATGACGGTTGGTGATTGTTTTTCTGTTGCGTTTGTAAATGCCAGCATTTTATTTTTCCCCTTGTACAAATTTGCTTGGATCAAATGGTGAGCCCTTGTATCTGATTTCATAATGCAAGTGCGGACCTGTGGATCGACCTGATGAGCCTGCTAATCCAATTACTGTTCCTGGACGAACCCAGTCGCCACGAGAAACATTTATCTGAGATAGATGAGCGTACAGTGTAGTAAAACCAAGACCGTGGTCGATTTCAACTGTGGTGCCATAGCCTACGCGTTCGCCCGCGGATACAACGCGACCTGGCGCGACTGCCAATAGCTCGGTTCCGATTTTGCCTGCAAAGTCGATACCGCGATGCTTTTTTGGTTTGCCTGTAAATGGGTCATTACGAGTACCGTAATTTGATGTAATGCGTGCTTTTACAGGTTTGCCCAATGGTAAAACTTCGTTCAGTCGGCGCAAGCCGTTCCAACGCTCTAACCCATCGGATAGTTTTTGATATTTTTCATCTAAATTCTTGTTAAATTCAATAGGTGTAAATGCAGAACCAACCAGTGGGCTGGAATACCTGTTTACATTTCTAATCAGTGTTTTTTCGTTCAAGCCAAGTGCTGCCAAAGTGCCGTTGATTTGCTTGATGTTTTTGTGCAGTTTTTCAGAATTATCTTTTGTTAGTGTGCTGACCGTATCAACAATGATGTTGTCTGCTTCGGCAATCAGTAACATAGACTCTATCATTTGTGTGTTGCGCTTTTTTAATTCTTCATTTTCGGCGCGTGTTAATTCGTATTCTGTCGCCAGTTCAGACATTTTTGTATATTCTGGTGCGTATTCGTCATCTTTTAACATTTCAACAATACGAGTGCGCAAAAATTCTAGTTCACCCCATGTTTTGCTGCGGCTGTTCATAAGGGCTTCTTTTTCTTTGTCTGTTTTGTCTTTTGCATTTAAAATCTTATCGTCAATTACATTTAAATCACGTGCAAGTGATGTATATTTTGCCAAATATGTTTGCAAGTCTGTCATATGGCGAGCATGTGTGTCGCGCACTTGTTCTAATTGCTGTGTGCGCATCTGTAACAGTGGACGATGATATACAAAAACATAGGTTGACCAAGCTGCCCACAAGAATAAACCTATCTTGCCACAAAAGCGTGTAAAGCGCCAAAAACTGCTTTGGTCATAGGAATATACATTGCCGTGCGGTGTGTCCATGACAGTGAACTGGCGCGGTGGAAAAATGCGCGCAATCAACCGCCAAATAGCACGAAAAGGCGATGTAATAAACGCCCATAAAGATGTAAAATATCGTGTTATAAAGTTTAACATATCTGGGATATTCTAGACAACACATTGGCAATAGTCAAGCCGTCACGTAAAACAGGCTCGTAATTCATTGATAGACCTTGGTGCAAAACACTTATTCCACGAGTGCCAAGTCTGCCCGATAATAATACCCTTTCAGCAGTGTTTTTTGTGCCAAATAATGGAAATATATTAATGTCGCCCAGCTTTTTTGACATTTCAGATACTGCATCTGCAACTGTTGCTGCGTCTGTAATCATACAAAATGTTCCCATTGGGCGAACCCTAGATAAGCACTTTGATATCCATTTGTTTAAGTCAGCATTGTGGTGCGCTTGGTGTTGCGCAGGGGTGCCGCGAAAGTATGGTGGATTTGTGATAACTAAATCAAATGTGCGATTGGTTTTCCAAGTGTTTATGTCTTGTTCTAGTAGTTCAATATTTTTATTGTTAGTTTCTGCGTTGATACGGCACTCGTCCAACATTTGTGCGGATGTGTCAAGGCCTGTAACTTGTGCGTCAGGATTGTTGGCAAGCAGACATAATGAAGCGCCACCAGTACCAATTCCAACATCCAGAACGGTTTTTGCGTTTGTGGGCGCAAATGCAGCCAGCCACACAGCATCCGAAGTTGGGTTGTAAAAACTGCGGTGTATTTGTACACGACCGCCCATCAAAGTAAAAAAATCTTGTTTTATACTCATATAACTTTATAATAAAACATTAAAATCAAAAGGCAAGTTTATGTTACAAGATATAGCGGTTGTTCAAAGTGCGGTAAGTGCGTTTAATAATGTTGCATTGGTTGGTCCTGCGTTTTTGTGGTGGGCATTATTGATGCTTCCTTTGTTTATGTTGGTGCGTTTGTATGGTAATGATTTTGTTGCTCGTGTCGGGTGGAAAAATAATGTTTTGTTAAAAAAAGTTTCTGTGTGGACGGTTGGTTTAACAGGAGTTTGGGTTGTTTTGTTTGGTGGAAACTATGCTGTTTTACGCGATGATTTGTCTGTATTACCGATGTTGACAGCTACTATTTTGTTTTTAGTGTCTTTGTTTGTTGCGTCGTATATGCGTAATACAACCCTGCCCTTTAAAGGCTGGAAGCGTTGGTTGTTGATTATTGCTGTTCTAATAATAGTTGGGACTTCTGATATGCATGTATGGTGGGGACCATTGTTGCAAATTGGTGCAATGCTTGCGGGTGTTTTGTTTGGTAGATTTTCAGGTGGCGAAATGCGCTCAATGGGTAGTTGTGTTTTGGTTATGATGACAGCTATGTTATCTATATTGATGCAACCTGAGTTTTTTAGATTTGGTCAGTTGGGAAATTTGACAATAGCTCATTTGTTGGCCGTCTTGGTTTTTGGAATTTCTGCGGTTGGTGCAGTTGTTGCTTCGAATGTCAAGGCGCGTGGTAAAATTGGTCGAAGTTTGTTTGTTAAAATGAAGTGGCTGGGGCGTGTGGTTTGTGCTTTGGGCGCAGCTTTGTTTTTGTTGACAGAAGCTTTGCCTGTCTTTATAGGAACCTTGATTGCTGTTGCGTGTGTTTTTGCTATGTCTGTGTGGCATGAAAAAACATCAAAAGAATCTTTGGGAAATAAGCTGTTTGCAATTAGCTTGATGGCATTTGGTGTTATTACAGTTATGCCTGTTATCACTGCCCTTGGATTGGTTTATTGGATGAATACGCCAGATGTTGATTTTTATCATGAAATCAAAGTGTTGTTATAATTTGTTATATTTATTTAATAACAATTGAAGCTAGAATAATATATTATTCTTAATGTTATTAATTAAAATAAAGTGAGTTTTAGTATGCAAGTACATCCAACTGCGATTATTCATGAAGGCGCTAAATTGGGCGCTGATTGTAAAATTGGTCCACATTGTATTATTGGTCCAAATGTTGTTCTGGGCGATCGTGTAGAATTGATTTCTCATGTTGTTATTGACGGCAAAACATCAATAGGTGATGATTCAATTGTTTATCCTTTTGCTGTTTTGGGTGTGATGAGCCAAGATTTAAAATGGCAAGATGAAGCAACAATGACCGGTTTGAGAATTGGTAAAAGATGCAAAATTCGTGAATATGTAACAATTCATTCGGGCACCCCTGCTTCGGATGGTACTGTTATTGGTGATGACTGTCAGATTATGGTTAATGCGCATGTGGGCCATGACTGTAAAATTGGTAACAGTGTTGTTATGTCAAACTTGGTTCAGGTTGCAGGACATGTAGAAGTTGAAGACTTTGCAATTTTATCTGGCGGTGTTATGGTTCTGCAGTTTGCTCGTATTGGACGCAATGCTTTTGTTGGCGGAATGAGCGGTGTTGGTAATGATGTGTTGCCTTATGCTATTTATGATGGTGCGCGCGCTGTGTATCGCACAATTAACCGTGTTGGTTTGATGCGTCATGGCTTTACAAATGAAGATATGCACGCAATTCATGCTGTGTATTCTGCCGTGTTCCGTGCCGAAGATGGTACTGTTGCAGAAAGATTGGCAAAAGTTCGCAAGGAAGTAAAAAATAACAAGTACGCAATGGACGCGATTGACTTTATTGAAAATCGCTCGAAGCGCGGAATTGGTACTGCCAAAAATGCAGAATAAAAAAAAGCGTATTTTTATAATCGCAGGTGAAGTTTCTGGAGATGTGCTGGGTGGGCATATTATGTCAAATACTACAAATGTAGAGTTTGTAGGTGTTGGTGGTGAAAATATGTCGCAGGCTGGTTTGAAATCCTTGTTTCCTATGTCTGATTTGTCTGTTATGGGAATTGTGGAGGTCTTGGCGCATGCAAAAACTTTGACAAAGCGTATAAAACAAACTGTTGAAGCGATATTAGAATATAAACCTGATTTGGTTTTGACTATTGACTCACCTGGGTTTGCAAAAAGTGTAATTAAGCAAATTCGTAAAAGCGAAGAAGGTAAAAAACTGATTGCAAATGGATTGCGTTTTCATCATGTTGTTGCTCCACAGGTTTGGGCATGGCGCTCGGGGCGTGCGAAAAAATACGCAAAGTTGTTTGATAAGCTGTATGCTTTTTTTGATTTTGAAATTCCTTATTTTACTAAATATGGACTGGATACGGTTGCGGTTGGACATCCAATTGCAGATGGGCTGATTGGAAAAACAAAACCAAAGCAAAATGATAAACTAATCACTCTTATTCCAGGCAGTAGAATGAGTGAAGTAAAACGCTTGTTGCCTTTGATGCGCGAAGTCGTAGATAGATTGGTTCGTAATGGGTATAGCAAGTATCAGTTTGTTATTCCAACAGTTGAAACAACAGTCGAATATGTTAAGCAGGAAACAAAAAAATGGTCTGTTCAACCAAAGTTGGTGCCAGCATCAGATAGATATGATATATACTCAAAGACATATATTGCAATCGCTGCCAGTGGTACTGTTTCTGCTGAATTGGCAATGTTGCATGTGCCAGCGGTTGTGGTGTATAAAATGAATCCTGTAACTACTTGGATTGGACGTAGATTGATTCATGTAAAATGGGTGTCGTTGGTTAATATCTTATTAAATCGTGGTGTTTATACAGAGTGTTTAGGCGGTGATGCTAATGCTGAAGAAATCTTAGAGGCTGTGCAACAGTTGACAATACCATCTAAGCGCAAGAAAATGATAGATGCATTACAATCTGCTGATATATTGTGGCGCAAGCCAGATGGTGGTGCCAGTCTGTTGATTGCACAAGATGTTTCTAAATAAGATGCCTTGTCGGGTGTCTTTTTTTTATTGGAATCGTCCTATAAAATGTGTTATAATATAAGTGTGATTCAAGGAGAAAGAATATGCGTATCTTGGTGTTTGGCTTTTTAGCTTTGTTTTGTATAACAGGTGTTGTACAGGCTGCTGTTCCAAATGTACCTACTGTTTCATATGTTAATAATGCAGATAATTTAACCAAGGGTACGGTTAATGTTCAGCGTTTGCCTGTTGGCGAAGTTGCAGATACTGTTGCTGCAGGTAACGATAAAAGATTTGACACTGTTCCATTGGGACGTCCTGATGTTACTGTTTCCGAAGGTCGTGCGTTAATGTGGATAGAATAAAAAATAATAGATATAAAAAAAACACCCGATTGGGTGTTTTTTTTATTCTGTTATCTTAATCCTTTTGCGCGACAGCAAGATGATGCGGCTGCTTGCCAACTGCTGTGTTCTGTGTTTGGACTGCGTAAATCGCGCCAAGGTTGCCAGCCGTTACAGCGCTTTTTGTTGCCAGTGCCGGTGCACTTTGCATAGCGGCGCAAAGAGCATGTTTGGTTGGAGATTTTACCTGAATCAGTAGTACATTTTACGACAATGTTTTGATTCTTGGCATCGTTTTTACCAAGTTCTTTTGATGAAAGTACTTGGTAGGCATTCGCAGAACAGATTGTGCTTGTAATAATTACCAGTGATAATAATATTTTTTTCATACGCACTTCCTTTTTGTTTCCTTGTGTTTTTATTATAAAAGATAAACCGAATAAACACAATGGGAATCTATTTGATTATTGATTAGTTGACCAAGGTGTGTCGTTCATAATCAAATAATAGATTTTTGCATTTTCTGTATCTGGATTTTGCAATATAGGTTTTACAACATAGATATCAACATTGCATGGACTATTTTCATTGTCTTGTTCGTCCATCAAGTCTTCGTGAAACTTGGAAGCAAAATCCATTGCTTGTAAATATGCAGCATCGTCATCTGCTACAGATATAGAGTCGCCCAGCCACATAATCCACATGCCATAATTAATTTTGTCAGCTTGACCGTCTTGTTGGATATCGTCTGCTGATAATAATAATAATGGTTTAAAATCGACACCGTTTGTATATTCGCCTGTACTTGTTTCTGTAAAGTCATACATAAATCCGCCGATATACATCAAACCGCCGTATATCATAGAACCAATAGAGGCTGC
>JAFZHX010000004.1 GCA_017554665.1 Alphaproteobacteria bacterium | reverse complement strand
ATTGCTCGTGCGTTCTTAAAAAATGCACCAATCTTGATTTTGGACGAAGCTACATCTGCATTGGATAACAAGTCCGAAGCGGTTGTCCAAAAGGCGATTGAAAACTTGATGCGCGACAAGACGGTGTTTGTTATCGCTCACAGATTGTCAACAATTAGAAATGCATCAAAGATAGTTGTTATCAATCATGGCGAAATTGTAGAAAGTGGCACTCATGATGAACTGGTCAAGATGGAATGCGGCGCATATAAAATGCTGTACGATATGCAGTTCAAAGGTTCTGTAGAGTAAAATAAACTGCCCCATTGAGGGCGGTTTTTACTTATTGCTATATGGCTTTTTTGGTGATATATTTTATCTTGTCCAATACATAATAACAAAAGGATATTATAATGTTATTAAAAGGAAAAAAGATTTTAATCACAGGTGTTGCAAATGATTGGTCTATGGCATGGGCAATTGCCAAGCGTGCTTCGGAACAAGGTGCTGAAATTGCTATGCCTTATGCAATGCCTGCGTTGGAAAAGCGTGTGCGCCCATTGGCAGAATCTATTGGGGCAAAGTTTGTACAAGAATGCAATGTACAAAATGACGAACAGTTGGATTTATTGTTCGCAGAAATAGAGAAAGAGTGGGGTCATTTAGACGGTGTTTTGCATGCGATTGCGTTTTCTGATAAAAATGAATTAACAGGTCGTTTTGCAGATACAAGCCGCGAAAACTTTAAGAACACAATGGATATATCTGTTTATTCATTGGTAGATATAACAAGACGCGCTTCCAAATTAATGACAGATGGTGGCAGTATTGTTACTTTGACATACTTTGGTGGTGAAAAGTCTGTGCCAAACTATAATGTAATGGGTGTTGCAAAGTCAGCTTTGGATAGCAGTGTTCGTTATTTAGCATCAGACCTTGGTCGTGACAATATTCGTGTTAACGCAATTAGCGCAGGTCCTATTATGACTTTGGCTTCAAGTGGAGTAGGTGGCTTCAAGGCGATGTTGCGTCTGAATGCAGAAACAACACCTTTGCGCAGAAATATGACACTGGACGATGTTAGTGGTGCGGCTTTATATTTGTTTAGCGATTTGTCTAGTGGTGTTACAGGTGAAGTGCATCATGTAGATTGTGGTTATTCTTCTACTGGTATGATGCCAAATGAAATGAAAGACATTTTGCTAAAAGGGTTAGAGTAATTTATAAAAACCTGCATTCTTATGCGGGTTTTTTTGAACTATAAAATGGTAAAATATATTGATGCACATTGTCATATGCCACAAAACCCAGAACTGATAACAGTTGGGGCTATGTATAATGCTGCGCAACAATCTGATTGGCAGGCTGTTGTAAATATTCAGAATCCGCAAGATGATATTTTTGGTGCTGTTGGTATTCATCCTTGGTATGTGTCGCAACTAGATAATATGTGGTATCAAGAGTTAAGACAATTGTTGTTGAATAATCCAGAGCTGATGGTCGGAGAAATAGGTCTAGACAAGT
>JAFZHX010000025.1 GCA_017554665.1 Alphaproteobacteria bacterium | reverse complement strand
TGTTCAGGCGTATTGTGAACCTGTCGGGGAAAATTACTGGTCAGAATCAGTCGAAAATCTGTTAGGTACAGATTTAGAATCAGGAGAGTTGTATATGAGAGCACTGGGCAGAACCGCATGTCCTGAAAATTCTTCGACCCGGGGTGACACAACCGCCCAATATTGTACATGTGATGACGGGTATACTGTAACAGGCACTGTTGGTGGCAGTATACAGACCACAACAAATGCATGTATCAAATTTATGTGTGAAGATGGATATTATCAAAACGGTAATACATGTGAAATCTGTCCGGCTGGTTATGCCTGTTCTGGTGGCGTACGAACAGCGTATACTGGTAATACATATTCAAATGATGGACAATCTGTATGTACGACATGTCCAACGTCACCAAACACAATCGGTGCGGCTGTTATCAATACAAATGCTCATATGGATTTAAATGACAATAACCTACATGACTCTGTTAATGAATGTGGGGTATTGTATATGTTTGTTGAAGACTTTGTTGCAAGCAATGGGGGCTTGAGTACAGACATTTTGGATACGTATAATCCAGATTCTGATGCGAATAAACGTGGAAATGGCTATGTGTACTGTGCATATAATACTGATACAGATGAATATGACTTGAATTGTTGGGGGCATCCACTTTATTGTGCAGGCGGGCATTATTCATCTGGTTGGAATTCTGATGAACATACCAACAAAACCGAAACGGATAAATTGCCTATTTATGAAACAGCCACGCTTGATGAATTTGTTCAGGTGTATTGTGAGCCTGTTGGGGAAGATTATTATTCATTATCGGTATCTGCATTCGTCGATGAAAACGGCGAACCAACAGATGATTATATCTATGAAGAAGCGATAAATTCTCTATTATCCAGAACCGCATGTCCTGAAAATTCTTCGACAAACGGTTCAACAACCGCTACATCTTGTACATGCAATGACGGCTATACGTTGACGGGTACAATTGGCGGAAATGTACAAACCACTATAGATGCTTGCAGACCGATACCCGAATTTACAATCACAACAACTGATATGCCTGCAGACACACTGTTTGAATTTATGATATCTGCGGCTGGTGATTATACGATTGATTGGGGTGATGGTAATATTGAATTTATATCTATACCAACTCCTGCTGTAACAATGATTTCTCATACATACACAGAATCAGGTGTTCGTACAATTGGTATTGCTGGTGACGCAACAAGCTATAATACTGATGAGGATTTTAAATATGCTGTTATAAGTTTTACAGATGAATACTATGTTTCAAAAATGCGTGGAACAGCATTTAATTATATTGCTAAAATAGAAGGAAGTTTGGGTGATATATTTAGTGGCAGTGCGCAGAATATGTTCGCAAACACTTTTGGGAAATGTGAAAACTTAACAGAGATTCCAGGTGATTTATTCAAGGGTGTTTCTGGTGCGGCGAATGATATGTTCAGGGGTACATTTGCAGGTTGTACATCGCTTGAAACAATTCCAATGGGCTTGTTCAGCGGTGCAACGGGTGCTGCAGATAGTATGTTTGAAAATGTATTTAGTGGCTGTACAGGTTTGCAGTCATTGCCAGAAGATTTGTTCGCGTCAGTTGTATATGAAGATGCTTCAAAAGACGTTACACGATTGTTTACAGCTGCGTTTATAGGCTGTACGGGTCTGACAGAATTGCCAGCAAACTTGTTCTCTGGTATTAAGGTCGCCGGTCCTCAAATGTTTAATGCAACATTTGCAAACTGTTCGTCATTAAAAACCATATACAGTGGTTTGTTTGGGAATATTGCAGGAAGTGCAAATAGTCAGTATGTGCTAACATTTGCAAACTGTTCGTCATTAAGTGAAATTCCAGAAGGTTTGTTTGCTAGCTTCTCTGATGATGGTGAAAACGATAATTCTGCGGGTGTATTTTATGGCACCTTTGGTATGTGTGCTTCTTTGAACAAAATACCAGAAAATCTGTTTGAAAATGTTACAAGGGCTACTCAAAATATGTTTTTGTCGACATTTGCAGGCTGTGAAAAATTAAGTAATATACCAGAAAAGCTGTTCGCAAATATAGAGGGCAAGCCAGCAGAACACTCATTTGCCAACACCTTTGCGGGATGTACAGGTTTGACAGGTTATGTTCCAGCAACATTGTTTGAAAAAATGGATAGTACAGATTACGAAGCAGGTCCAATGACAGGTATATTTGAAGGAACTAATTATGATACTCAATGTCCTGTAAACAACTATCAATATAAGACAGGATTTGAAGCCGATTGGTCTGGCAAGGTTGCTTGTACAATGTGTCCAGATGGATATTTGTCTGATGCAGGCTCTACAGCAGAAACACAATGTTATATTCCTTGCGAGAAACAGTGTAAACCACAAACTTGCCCAGAAAACGCTTCTTGTGTCCAAGGTGAAATTACAACAACAAGCGGGAAACAATTCTATGGCAGTGTCTGTGATGTAGAAGATAAGTGGTGCGATATAACTATCAATTGTAATAATGGTTATCATCAGGAAAATGGCGGAATAAGCATACTTGAAAAAACACCGCTAATTCCAGTTGAGTACCATGTTGCAGGCGAAGGTTTTGCGGTTGTTGACGGTATAGGAAATGCTACTAATAAAAATCTGCCTGATGCAGGGTTAACAGAAAATAATACATGGGCGATGCGATTTGATTATGGAACAGTATATGGTCGCGCAAGCTGTCAGCCAAGCATTGATGCAGAGTATGAATATGTGATGTATAATGTAGAGAATGTGCTAGAAGGTGAAATGTCCGTTGAAGAGTTTGAAACAGGGCTTGTTGCGATATCCGATGCTTCCAAGGCAAAATATACCACAGATATATTAAGAGAGGTGTTGGCTGGAACTAAGGATATAGTAGCTTTGTATGAACCTTTATTCGTTATCTATGGTGTCAACGAAAATGCGAATTATAAAACAACTGATACAGGTGCATATTGTAATTGTCAAATGACAGACTTTGCGCCAACAGGTGGAACAAAACAAAGTGTTGCCGGTACTAATTGGGTTTCGTTGATGTTTTTTGAAAACGCAGAAGGATGTTCAGAGTCGTGTTCGTCTGTTTGTGCTGCGTTTATGATAGATAGCGAATTTGCTTCATTGCGTGCGGCAATATATGATGCGCTGTATGTGGATTACAGCAAGAATATGTGTGTTGCGAATATTATTGATGTTCCTGCTGGGTATTATCTGCCTGCAAACACAATAGAACCTGTGTTGTGTCCAACTAACAGCTATTGTCCAGGTATGACAGGTATAACGATACATGAACTACAAGATCAAGGCCTGTTCCCTTGTCCGGATAGCACTTCTTCGGTTGCGGGTTCTTCGATGCTTGCACAATGTGTTGGTCAAAGAACATTGCATATCGGAGATGATATAACAATGAATTTGACAACTGTAAGACCAACAACAGAACGTGTAATGGTCTTTGATGTCCTGGGCGAGTTGTATTATGGTAGTTTGTCAGATACTGAAAAAACAGTAACTTCTGAAACAGATAAACAGTTCCGTATATTTGATGGTGCAAAAGATTATTGGTTGCACGACTATACAGTTCAATAAGAAACCGCCAAAAAGGCGGTTTTTTATTTTGATAAATCTAATGTATTCGATTTTATTTGCTGTATATTTTTTTGAACTTGTTCGTACTTTTTAGTTTCTTGCAAGGCTTTGTTCCCAGATTTTGCAAGCAACACAGAAAAAGTCAAAAAAGCAACAATAGCAACAGCAATTGCGATTTTATCTTCTTTGTATATTTTAGGCTGTGTTTCTTTTTGCATCTTGATTCCTTTGAGGTTATTTTATATGAATATTAGTGCTTTATTTTTATTTGTCAAGAATTTGTTGTCCGACAAACATGTCATTACAGATATCTACCAGCTGGACCAAGCAAATTGTTTTTGGTGGAATTGTGTCTCCGCCAATTTTTACCGCAATATCATTTGGTGAGCGTCCCAAATTATTTTCTTCAACCAGAACTTGAATTGTTTTTCCTATTTGTGTCTGCATAAACTCTTTACGGTTGTCGTTTGCAAGATCGTTTATTGTTTTGACGCGTTGTTTAGAAATGATGCGATTTACCTGATTTGGCATTTGTGCAGCAGGGGTGTCAGGTCGTGGCGAAAATGGAAATGCATGTATTTTAATTGGTTTTGTAGATTTTATTAGTTCAACAGTTTCATTAAACAATTCGTTTGTTTCGCCAGGAAAACCACAAATAATATCCCAACTAAAGGTTATTTGATTGTCTGCCAAATCAACTAAGTCTTGTACCAGTTGTGCATTATGTCGTCTGCCCATCAGTTTTAAAATAGTATCTGAACCAGACTGCATAGAAAAATGCATGTGCGACATCATACGTGGTTCATTTTTTATCAATTCAATGATGTTTTTTACGTCTGGGACTGCGGGATCAACAGAAGATAAGCGCAGGCGTTGAATTTTTGGCACATCCGTCAGTAATTTTTTACATAAATCCGACAGCAATATAACCTTGTCGCCGTCTTTCTTGACATAAGACGCAATATCAACGCCAGTCAGCACAATTTCATAAAATCCATTTTGTACAGCACGGTGAACATCTGCCAAAATATCGTTGTATTCAAAAGATACGCCGGGACCACGTAATGCACGCGTTATACAGTATGCACATTTATGATTGCAACCGTTTTGAATTTGCACAAACTGTTTTGATAATTTTGAATCTGTATTTGGTATGTTTTTTATTGGTGTATCGGGCAGGGCGGTGTTGATATTTAAATAAGATTCTGGTTTTAATTTATCTTGATTATGAATAACAACAGTGTTTGGAATGTTTTGAAATAATTGTGGATTTCTGGTTGCAGCACATCCTGTAACAAACAGACGCGCATTTGGATTTTCACGATTGATGCGTCTAACACTTTGCCCCGATTGGCGTTCTGCCTCAGCTGTGACGGCACAGGTATTAATAATGACAGCCGAATTTATGTGTTCTGCCAGCATGTTTTTTATTTTTTCAGATTCCAGTGCATTCAGCCTGCATCCAAAAGAAACCGATTTGATATTGTTTTTTTTATTTTGCATGTTGTGACATTATAAACTGTATTTTAATAATTTCAATATATATAAATACCCCCGTTTTCTGGGGGCAGGGTTATTTTGATTTGCCTTTATAGTTGGCATATTTTGTTCTGGCTCTTACATGTGCGTCCTGAGTCAAGAATTTTTCATAACAATAGATGTAACGGTTAAAATCCTTTAGGGTGTGTACACCGTTTGGATATTGATGTGTTTTACCGTACCATCCCAATGTGTCAACAGGTTGACTTGCCCAGTTTCTTTTTTCTCGTCCTTGTAATTTATTGTACATACGATTAAAATCTGCGGCCACTTCTTTTTGATGTTTGACGGCTGCTGCGATATCGCGATCATTTACAACAACCTCATTTTGCGGTGCGGGCAGTTTCTCTTTTAAATTATAATTTTCTAATTCTGCATATGGTTTGTTGCACCAACTGACAAAAATAGTTGTTGCAATTACGATTGCTGGGCCAGGCAAAACCTCTTTTAAAAAATAAGAAATGGCAGTTTGTGTTCTCAAATTCATAAGAAAGCCTCTTGTTTAATTATTTTTATTTGCCTTTATAGTTGGCATATTTTGTTTCTGCTCTTTTTTTAGCATTTTTATATAATTCTGTTTCATATTTATCAATGTACTTTCGATATTCGCCCATGGTTGGAATATAGTTATATGGTGGACATGGGTGTGTTTTTCTGTACCAGCTGGCAGTATCCAGCGGTTGGCTTGGCCATGTTATCTTTTTCCAAACGTTTAATTCATCGTACATACGATTAAAGTCGGCAGATATTGCTTTTTGATGTCTGATTCCTTTTGCAATGTCACGGTCGTTTATGACAACTTCGTTCTGTGGCGCAGGAAGCATTTCTTTTAAATTATATTTTTCTAGTTCAGGTTTGTCGTAATGTTCGCATAGCATCACAGTAGTTATAAGAATCACAACTGTCCAAAAAGGGATAGAACTATCGTAGTGTCCCCATTCAAAAAAATGGTCTATGTCATGTAATATTTTATCAAATTTACTTTTTTTCATTAGAATTCTCATTTTAATTCGTTATTATCTAAGTTTGATATAGTACATAAACGATAGTTTGTCAAGTTTAGTGTAAAAATATCTTTTTAAGATAGTTTTTTTAGTTGTTTAAAATTTTTCTTCTTGCATTTTTGGTGTTCATAAGACATTATAATCTGACGAAAATTATTTCAACAAAGGATTTAAAATGGCACGTACAACAAATTCTGATACATTACCATACGTAGAAAGCCGTTATGAACTGGGGATGTTGGCATCTCAACGTGTTCGTGACTTGAATGGTGGCGCAGAAGCAGTGGTTGATAAAAACAATGATAAATTGACAGTTGTTGCATTGCGTGAAATCGCTAGTGGCAACTTGGATGTAGAAGCAGTGCGTCATGAATTCGTTCAGTCATACAAAGAAGCGCCAGTTGTAGAATTGGGCGAAGAAACATTGGAAGTTGGCAGCGAAGATCCATCGTTGCGTGAAATTGACGCAGAATTGGAAGCAACATTGGCAGAACCAACAAAAGAAGTTGCAGAACCTGCCGAAGCAGAATAAAAAATACGGGAGACGTCGCATAGTTGGTCTAGTGCGCCACATTGGAAATGTGGTATACGGGCAACCGTATCAAGGGTTCGAATCCCTTCGTCTCCGCCACTAATAAGGTACTGAAAGTACTTAATTTTTTAATAAAACATCGCCGTTAAAAAGCGATGTTTTATTTTTGTAAAAATGGCTAAAAACTATCGCTTTGTTTGGGGTAAAAATGGGTTTTGTGGGGCTAAAAAAATAATGGCGATAGATGATGTAAAAAAGGTAAAAACGCACGACGAGCCAAAGGTATCGAATTTTCGAGTATATTATGAACCGCCAGAAATAATCAAAACCCCGACAAAATCTGTCGGGGCTTTGTTTTTAGGCGGACTTCCACCACTTTTTCACCACAAGGTTACCAGTATGTGCAACGAAGTTATCAAATAATCGAATATTTGCACTGCTTACATACAATGGGTAAAACTGGGATGTCAAAAAAAGAAAAAGCCGCATATAATCTGGCATTAGAT
>JAFZHX010000024.1 GCA_017554665.1 Alphaproteobacteria bacterium | reverse complement strand
ACCTTTTTTAGGCATTTTCACATCAGCAAAAACACATCCATTTGCAAACACCCGAAAATAACGCCAGCAACCCCGCAGAATTCTGGGACAAAAGAAATAGACGCGTGCTGAACACGCGTCTACCTTTATTTCTGGTCGGGGCGAAAGGATTCGAACCTTCGACATCTTGGTCCCAAACCAAGCACTCTACCAGACTGAGCTACACCCCGAAACGAAGTCTATTATAACATCATTTTTTTAAAATGCAAATTTTTATGTAAAAAATATTTTTATACTTGTACGGACTTGTTATTTTTTCTATCATAGCTACGAAATGATAAGGAAACTCTTGTATTTTGCTGCCGTATTCTGCATTGTCACAGTGACAAATGCTGCGACTCGCGACGCTCAATTAACCAATACAACAAAATACAATTACAACTATATGTACCCTTATTTGAACAATCAAATGCGTACGGACTTGAATCCTGGTGTTACAAATCCACAAGTGGCAAGCCCTATTAATTCTATTGTTCGCACTTCCAAGCTCCCTGGCGAACGCCGCGTTGTGCCACGTCCAACAACACAAAGACAACGCACAGCCAGCACTACTACCCTACGCAGCACAACTCCACAAAGACAACAATATGCACAGGCAATGCCTGCACGTACTGGTGTTGCTCCTGCTAATAACGCTTCGGGGCGTCGCGTTGTTGCCCGCTCTGGCAAAAACAGCCCCAGAATAATGGCACGCGAAACAACAAAGAGAATTAATAAAAACAGCAATTCCAATGTTACAACGAATTATGCTTCTACCGAAGAACGCGTATCATCAGCACGCTGTTTGGCAGATTACACAGAATGTATGAACAGCTATTGCGAACGCGCTAACACTGCTTATAAACGTTGCTATTGCAGTTCAAAGTTATCTCAGATTGACGCAAAGTACCAAAACGACATCGAATCGCTAATTAAGCAAATACTGACAATAAAGGACAGTGGCACATGGTCTGATTCGGAAATGAACGAATATTGGATGAAAAGCATTGGCAAGCACTATGGTTCTAATTCTTGGACAAACATTGACGATGCTTTAACCAGCATTAACTGGACAGACTTAGACAGTCGCGTTCGTGGACAGAATGCATTTGCCACAGGGCATCAATTTTGTTCACAACACTTAACAGGTTGTTATTATATGTCAACAAACCTTCGTGACGCATATCGCTCTGAAATATCACGCGATTGCGCAGCTTATGAACAATATTTATACAAAATTAAAAATGCAGCAGAAAGTATAGTGGAATCGTACAAATGACAAAGTTTCTTGGTATCGAATATGGTCGTGGTGCAACTAAAAACATAAACATTGCAGGACCTGCACTAGCTCCTCGTGTTATACAATCTATGTTTCCTAAGGGGGATTGGACGATTGTAACCCCAGATCCGTTAAACATCTTAGAAATTACGAACGACAGATTTGGTGAAAATTATAAAATTCAGCAGAAAATTTACAAACAAACACCATACATACAGCATATTATGATTGGTGGCGACCATTCTGTGAATTTTGGTCACTTTGCTGCAATCGCAGACCATTTAAACACAGATGACTTATGTTTGGTCTATATAGATGCTCATCTAGACCTACACACACCAGACTCATCAAAGCAAGAAGCATCTGGCGCACCACACGGCACCAATGTCCGCGCACTACTAGGCGAAGGAGATAGCCGATGGTTAGGATTACCACGACGATGCCCTGTACTGCACCCCGAGAATTTATTTTACATTGCAACCCGCTCGTTTGAGCCTGCAGAAAAAGAATATGCATTAAAGCAAAACATAAATATAAATTTTGACAAAGACATAAAAAAATCATCTGACCTAGATAATATAATACACTCTATCCGCCAACAAATTGGCAGTCGCCCATATATCGTTTCTTTTGATTTTGATGCAATTGACCCAAAATATTTTTCCGATGTCTTGGTTCCTGAATCTGGTGGTATAACTTTTCCAATGGCAAAAAAGCTAGTAAAGTCATTTCGTGATGCATACAGCTTTGAATTTGTTGAATACTCGCCAACGGGCAATCAAAAAAGCAGACAAATAGCTCAAAGTTTGATTAATATTCTATATCAAGAAAAAGGCAAATACAATTTTTACAAGCACTCGCACAACTTATTATGCCGATAGATATTTCGCGCCAAATCATCACTAATAACCTTCCAGTCATTAGCGCGCCCATATATCGGCACACAAGCAATTTTTGCGCACGAACTAGTCTGCGATGGTATATTTCTGGTACAAGCGCTCACGAATAACACCAGTCCCAACAGTAACTGTTTCTGCATTTACTTGTTCCTTTGCCTGTATTAATTCCATTTGTTGTTTAACATTGTTATACGCTACATCTTTCTGACATTTTTGCACACCTTTACTAATACCAGCCAAATACGCAAAAAACAAAGCGGCAAACACCGCTAAAACAAAATATATTTTACTCATATTTTCCCTATAAAAAATCCCGCAACAAGCGGGATTTAATTTTACTGATTCATTGATGAAAAGAAATCATCATTTGTTTTTGTCAGGCGCAACTTATCCAACAAGAATTCCATTGCTTCCAATGTTCCCATTGGATTGATAATACGACGCAAGACATACATTTTTGATAGAATTTCTTTACCAACCAACAAGTCTTCTTTACGTGTGCCAGACTTTGTAATATCAATAGCAGGATACACACGCTTGTCAGACAGCTTTCTATCCAAGATAATTTCGCTGTTACCAGTACCTTTAAATTCTTCAAAGATAACTTCGTCCATCTTGGAGCCTGTATCAACCAATGCAGTAGCAATAATAGTCAAGGAACCACCGCCTTCGATATTACGTGCAGCACCGAAAAAGCGTTTTGGGCGTTGTAAAGCATAAGCATCAACACCACCAGTCAAAACCTTACCACTGGAAGGAACACATGTGTTATATGCACGACCTAAACGAGTAATAGAATCCAGCAAAATAACAACATCCTGCCCTGCTTCGACCAAGCGTTTAGCTTTTTCAATAACCATTTCTGCAACTTGGATATGGCGCGCAGCCGGTTCATCAAAAGTAGAAGAAATAACTTCACCTTTTACACTGCGTTGCATATCTGTAACTTCTTCTGGACGTTCGTCAATCAACAATACAATCAACTTAACATCAGGATAATTTGTCGCGATACTATGAGCTATATTCTGCAACATAACTGTCTTACCAGTACGAGGAGGTGCAACAATCAAAGAACGCTGACCTTTACCAGTAGGAGAAATTAAATCGATAACACGCGCGGACAAATTACGACCTTTATCTTTATCGTCTGGCACTTCCATTTTCAGCATTTCATCAGGATACAAAGGTGTCATATCATCAAAAGACACACGATGCTTTAATTTTTCTGGCAAATCACCATTAACGCGTTCAATTGTTTCCAACGCGAAATAGCGTTCAGATTCATTTTGTGGAGCTTGAATTTGACCTTCGACATAATCACCTGTCTTCAAGCCATACTTTTTAATTAAATTTGGAGACACATATAAATCATCTGGTCCTGCCAAATAATTAGATTCTGGCGCACGCAAGAAACCAAAACCATCCTGCATACGTTCCAAAACACCATCACCAATCAATACAACTTTTTTATCTGCTGCGAATACACGCATAACAGCGAAACGCAACTGTTGTACATTTAACTGTGATGGATTTTCAATACCCATATCTTCTGCCATTTTCAGCAACTGCTGTGGCGATTTAGCCTTTAGTTCATTAATATGCATAAAATTTTTCCTTTGTTTGGAGATTACGGTAATTCGAACGACACCGTTTTGATGTCATACATATTACACTAAATTGACAAAAAAGTCAAGTTTTATTATTTTTATTAAAATTTGACAACAAAAAAATCCCCCGAAATTGGGGGATTTAATTTCAGCATACCATCTATTAACGAGAATAGAATTCGACGACCAATTCTGGGAACATTTGTACAGGATATGGTACGTCTTCGAATGCAGGAACGCGAACAAATGTTGCTGTAAAGTTTGCGCTATCAACAGAAACATAGTCTGCAAAATTGCGTTCTGCAGATTCCAATGCCAATACTACCAAAGGCATTTGTTTTGCTTTTTCACTTACTGTGATAACATCACCTGGTTTTACCTGGTAAGAAGCAACTTTAACGCGTTTACCATTAACATTGATATGACCATGGCTGATTAACTGACGTGAAGAGAATACAGTTGGTGCTAATTTTGCACGATATACAACTGCATCCAAACGGCGTTCCAACAAACCAATCAAGTTTTCAGGAGTGTCGCCCTTCATATTAACAGCTTCCAGATAATATTTGCGGAATTTCTTTTCTCCAACATTACCATAATAACCTTTCAAAGTCTGCTTAGCACGCATCTGTTTTGCGTAATCAGAAGAATTACCACCACGAGATGTTGGGCCATGCTGACCAGGTTTATATTTGCGTTTATTAAATGGAGATTTAGCCTGACCCCACAGATTGACGCCCAGACTACGTCCAATTTTTAATTTGCGTGTGCTACGCTTTGCACCAGCTCTTGCCATTTTTATTTTCCTTTGTTTTTGGTTTTTCGGTGCCAGATATTTAACAGAATCCTTATCATTGATGGGACCAAAATGCACCATCTCTTAATCAGTTCTGGTTATCCAGCGGTGCTTAGTTTATATGTTTTTATTTGAAAAATCAAGTATTTTCTAAATTTGAAAAACAAAAAAACCCAGCAGAAATACATCTACTGGGGTTCAATTGCTTATTTTTTAATTTTCGTTGCCACCAAAAGTCAAACCAAACTTAGTTCTAAAGATATCAGCAACATTTAATGGTTCTATTCCTTTATTGAAGCCGCGTGCCTTGTTTGCTGGTCCAAACCCTGTATCAATGGCACCCTGCTGTCTCAGAGCATCGATACCTAAATTAAAATCTTTTACTTTATCAGTCATTTCAAATGCCTCTTTAAAACATCTCTCTGACAACAGCTAATATATACCTATAAAAACTTTTGTCAAGTATTTTTATCGATTACAACCTTTCTCACCGCACCCCTCAACAGAAACTTCTTCGACCGTTAGCTCAACTGGCACAGGCCTTGCAGGTTCTGTAGAGTGAACTTCTTTGACAACACGCACACGACGATTTGCCGCATTTGGTGTGTTATCAGGAGTAGGAACTGCTAAATCTTCTTCACCAGCAGACACAGCAACAATCTGACTTGATGGGATACCGTATTCAATCAGCATCTTCTGAACAGCTTCTGCGCGACGTCCACCCAAAGCATAGTTATAATTACTTGAACCAGTTGTATCTGTATGACCGACCACAGAAACTTTAATATTTTTATTTTCCTGTGTTGCAGAAGCCAACTTCTTAATCAGCTCTTGATATTCAGGTTTAATAATAGATTTATTAAAATCAAATCTTACTTCAAACACTTCTTCCATAACATGCTGTTTTGGCTCCAAAGGAATCTGTTGAACCTTAATCATTGTTTTTTCACCAGAAGCAGCCTGTAATTCGTCCAAACGAGCATTGATTGCGGCCAGCTCGGAACGCATTGCCATCATCATATTGATAAATTCTTCACGAGAAACCAATTCATCACCAATCTGAGGAATCACAGGTTGTTCTACAACCGCAGGCTGTTCTAAAGCAGGCAAATTTTCTGTTGGTAAATCTACAATAGGATGCACTGTACAATCTGGACACTGCTGACATTCCTGACATTTTTGGCATTCTTGACATTCTTTTTCTGCAGGACATTTCTGACATTTTTCACAATCATTTTTACATGCAGGACAATCTGTTTGTGTTTCAGCAACTACAACAATGCCACCAGGAGATGTTTTCTTTGTTTTATTGATTGTCTTATCGCCACCATAGATATTTTGATTAAACACCAATGGTTGAACAGGAACAGGCTTTATCAAATGTTCTGGAACATTTACATTATTAACAATAATAACACCTTCGCGTGCATCACCACGAACAACCATCATATTACGAGTGTCTGGATAGTAAGTCTGTTGCACTTCTGCAGTAGCTGTAACAGTCTCGACTGTTGTAGTGCATTCTTCTGAAGTGCATTTTTTTACTTCTTGTTGTTTTTTTACAATTTTTCCACCATGACAATCACGCAAAGCAGCAATAGCTTTATTATATCTTTCGCGACATTGTTGTGCTGTTGCGACTTGTCCGCTTGCAGTTGCAGACAACCAGCAATCAAACTTTGCTTGTGCTTCTGCAGCCAGTTCTGGATTTGCATAAGTTGCATCATTCTTTAATTGTTCAATCAAATCATTATATGCATTATACAGTTCAAAAGCTTCTTGTTCGTTTTCAACTGGCCAGTTATCTAAAACTTCTGGGAAAGGTGTTTCGCCAGAAAATGCAGCCACAGCCTTGTTTGCAAACAATTCACCCATTTCTGAATAACCGCTAGTACGTGCATTATAAATAGCATAAGAACGATAGTTCATAGCCAACTGATTCAAGAAAGAATCTTTGTGTGGTGCAGAATAAACATCCAACGCTTCAACATAATCGACCGTCGGAGTTGCTACTGGTCCTGTATATTGTCCCATATTACCTTGGCTACAAGCTGCTAATGCAACAACACCAGTCATCATCATTAAGCGAGATACAGCCCAAGTTGCAACGCAAGATTTATTTTTCATCTGCCCTATCCTTCTTTTTATTAAGCATATTATACGATTTTTTGACAAACTAGTAAAGCGGAAAAAAACAAACACACTATTTATTCAACAATTGTGGTACCATATTAGTCAAACCGCCCAACGACTGTAACACATTGCCACCACCCGACATTGAGCCTGCCATACCCGAAACAGTTTCCATAATATTTGCTGTATTTGTCTTTTGTCCCATTCCACCAATTGTTCCCACCAAGAAATTACCCCACAGTTCTTTTTTACGAGCACTTAGTCTTGCGGACGAACACTGTTCAATTTTTGCCATCAACTTAGCAGCCATTTCACCTTCTTTGACCGTATAATCATCCTGGCCAAAATCAACCAAGTTAAACACATCATATATATTAGACATATGTTGTTTTGTTTTATCACTACAGTTCGTAGAGCCATCTGTACAATAATAAGAACTGGAAGCCTTTGGATAGCGATACCAAACAGCTGACTTATCATCAGTATAAGCATCATAACAAATCAGTGTACTATCATTCAAATCAGCAGACATACGAATACTTGAATCATAGGTATTACCGTCTGCACAGCGTTTCATACCATTCATTCTTCCGCCTTCGATTTCTTCTGCGGTTGCGGCACCTGTTTTTGCCCACTCTTTTATAATATCGTTAACAAAAGACAATTCCTGACCAGTTGGCACACACTCTTCACTCAAAGCTTTTTGTTGCTGTGTCAGTTGCATAACACCACTAACCACACCAAGCGCAGTTGGCAACAAAGAGGCACCAGCTTCTTGTGCGGTAACCTTTTTAGTAGCCACAGTCGGAGCCTTGTTAATAACTACAGCACATGCCGTACCATGCACCGCAACAAACACACCTATAAAGAATAGTAAAATCTTTCTCATCTCTCTTGAAGCAATTATAACATAAAAATTTAATTAGATAAATATAAAAATTGCATTTTTATTATTGTCGGTTTAAACTGGGAACATGCAAACAGATAAACGCAACTTTATTATATTTTCAAAACACCGCCGTTTAAAGCGCTTGTGGCGGTTTTTCTTTACTGGTTGGGGCTTGGTAATGATTACGGCATTGGTCGCAAGCACCTTGTTCACCAAGCAGTTATTATGGACTCCTATATCTGCAATCAACATGAACGACATCGTTACAAACCAATTCAAAATGTCTAATGCTTCATTCATAGGCACAGACAAAGACGGCAAACCCTTTAAGCTACATGCAAAAATTGGCTATCAAGAATATAAAAATCCTGATATAATCTTTATGCAAGCCGTGAATGGCACAATCAATCGCGATGCTAATGGCACAACAATAACCGACAACATCAGCGCAGACACAGGTAAATATAACAGCAAACAAAAAAACATTACATTAATAGGAAATGTAAAAATCGATTCCAGCAATGGCGATCGTATAAGAACAAAAGAATTGGTGATAAAATTATGAAACAATCAATACTGCGAATTGAACACTTATCAAAAACATACGGCAAACGTATGGTAATTCGTGACATATCAATGATCGCCCGCCAAGGTGAATCCGTTGGTCTGCTGGGCCCAAACGGAGCTGGCAAAACCACTGCATTCTATTGCATCACAGGACAACTTGCTGCAACAGGTGGTCAAATATTCTTAAATTCTCAAGACATAACCCACCTGCCATTTTACCAACGCGCCAGATTACACATTGGCTATCTGCCACAGGAAAACAGTGTTTTTCGTGGTCTGACAGTTGAACAAAACATTATGGCAATCCTAGAAGTTGTTGAGCCTGACAAGAAAAAACGTCAAAAGAAGCTAGACTCATTACTAGAAGAATTTTCAATTTCCAGCCTGCGCCACAGTCCTGCTACTGCGCTATCTGGTGGCGAACGCAGACGTGTTGAAATCGCCCGTGCATTGGCTAACAACCCAAAGTTTATTTTGCTGGACGAACCTTTTGCTGGTATTGACCCAATCGCAGTAAACGAAATCCGCAGCTTGGTATCTCAGCTAAAAAATCGTGGTCTTGGTGTTATTATTACAGACCACAATGTACGCGAAACACTTGGCATTACAGATCGCAGCTATGTTTTGCACGATGGAAAAATCTTAAAGCATGGCACCACAGAAGAAATTATCAAAGACGAAATGGTAAAGAAAGTCTATCTTGGTGAAGATTTTGTTATGTAAAAAAATCCCCATTTTGGGGATTTTTTATTTAATCAAACCAAATGTAGTTATATAGTTAAAGGATACACCAACAACAAAGTTGCTTCCATAAACATCTACACCACGTGCACGCGCACGACGATATTGAACATATGGCCCCATTGTTAAGTCACCCCATAAATTAGTATCCAAACGCAAAACTGCACTTAAATCGCGTTCCAAATCCGTTGCCACATATTCAGAATAACTTAAATATTCACGATAATAACCATTGGTTGACATTTTTACACCCTCGCGAATTTGATATTCCATACGCCAACCCAATTCTGCAGCTAACTTGCTAGTTTGTTCACCTGCATATGTAAAGTCATATTCGTACACACCAGTCAAATATAAGCTTTTAATAATTTCATTATCAAATAACGAGATACCGCCATTTGCACGCAATATATTCTGACGAGGCACATCACCTGTTGATTTAAATTCTGTATCATACGCACCACGAACTGTCGGACCAAACTTAAAGCCAGTAAATTCCCAGCAAGCATAAGACAAATCACTAGATAAAATGATATCATCTGCATTTTCACTGATTGTAGCCGCAGCATTATAAGGCTTCAGCTTTGTTTCACCATATTCCATAAACAAAGCATTATCCCATTGCAAACGATTCTTTTTATATTGCAAAGCCGTATCAAATATACCTTTGACAAAATCTTGACTATCAGCCTTTAGCGCAGAAACAGGAGAATCTTCATATTTATCCGCATGTCTAACATCCGTCTTGGACCATTCTAGCCCTATACGACGTACATTTAAATCCAAAGTCGCACCATCTGCAGCGACAGCAACCACTGGCAAAAACAATCCCAGTAACAATAACGATATTTTTTTCAATTTCTTCCCCTTGATATCAAACTATTGCTTCCATATATGAAGCACACCGTCTTTATCCGCATACTTCCAACCAGCACCGCGAACACCAATAGTAAAAGCACCACGCTTTGTTGAAGGCATCTGTAAAGTTACAACATTACCAAAAATATTCTTGGTACCTAAATCTAGGTTTTCTGTATTTGCGATTTGATTCAACTGTCCCCAATCATACAATCCATTGGAAAGCCTTGCGCTTACAGTGAACATATTCTGATCTGCATCACTTGGCAACCAGTGCTTAATCTCTTTTTCATCAAGCCAAACCCTAGCCGCTTCTGCATCAATCGTCATAGAAATTCTTGCTGCATATGTAGTATCAGAAGTTTGTTCACCATCTATACTAGAAGCAAGAACCAAACCTGACAGTTCCGAGTTTTTAGCATTTAAAACAACTTCTTTCAAAGCATCTACATCTACATATTGCCGCAATACATCAACGATTATTTGACGTGTTGCCTCACCAAAAGCCATACTTTTAGCACTAGCCGCAGTATCACTAGTGACATTAACAGAAGCCACCCCTTTCAACTCTATAGCATTCGCAACAGTCGCCACACACAGCAGAGCCAACACTACAAAAAATCGTCTCAATTTTACCATTTTTTAGAATTTCGCATTTATACCGACACGAACACCCAATGACTTATAGAAAGATTCTATTTCACTGTTTGCTGTACATACCCAACCTGGGCACTCTTCTTCGATTTTCTTTATATCGCTAGCAACCGAGTTATTTTCCAGCATTTCTTCTTCAGTAGCATAATTACCAGTATTCCAAATTTCTTCATAAATTCCGGCATAGTAATCACCATTCAAGAAAGTCTTAGCATCTGCACCCGACACACTATAATGATCATATGTTACACCAAATGTCAAAGCCACGCTATCTGTCAAAGAAGTTGTATAGTTTGCGCCCAAACCTAAATGGAAGGCACCTGCGATACCAGTACTGTCTTCTACAGACTTTGGATGTTGCCAATCAAAACGATATGGCTGATCACCCGTCGCTGTATAAGAAGGCAAGCCTAATTCTACATATGCATCAACACTGTTATTCTGGTTAATATCATACAACATTTCCAAAGCTACATAAGGACCTGACCATTCAACCTCATATTTATGGCTAACTCCTGGTTGAGCATAATAATAATTACCACCCAAATCGATATAGCCAGCAGGCACAGAAATCAAACCATTTTCATCACGCACCAAATACGCAGAATCTGTGATTTGACCACTGCCATTAAATGTGTACCAGCCAATCAATGGATCACATTGCAATTCATCAGAACCTTCTACAACATAACAACTATGTTCACCATCAAAACTTTCCATTGACATACCGTGATTATTAGTTGTCTCCAAAGTATAACTCAAATAACGCCAACCAACAGATGGTGTAACTTTTAATTTACCCCATGTCATAAAATCTTTTAGCCCAATACCAGCATTAAAGCCCATCATTGAACCGCTTTTACTTGTACCAATAGAGAAAGCGCGACCAACTTGTTTTCCAACTACATTACCATCTAAGTCAACCAGCTCTGATATAAAGTAGCCGCCATTAGAAAGGTCGTCGTCAACCATAGTAGTTTCACCGGCCTGCATACCATATTGGAAGCCTGCGCTTGCTTGAAACTTTGTATTACCGCCAAACACATAGTTTGCGTTCACATCAAACACATTCCAATCGATATTATCATAGTGCAAAATCGATTCGGAATTTTTCATTTCAAACTGCCACATTCCTGTCTTGCGAGAAATTCCAGCACCCAAAGTAAATCCATTACCTGCTACTTCTACCGCATTATTATTAGTTTTCTGTTGTGTCTGTTTAGCTTGTTGCTGTGGCTGTCCATATCTAGTTTGTTGATATTGACTATTGCGTGTAAAATTTGAATAACCTGCATTAGCATACTGACTGCGATTATATGAAGACATCCCCTGTTGAGAATAGCTAGATTTCATGCGTTGTTGACCATAACCCTGCTGAGAATATCTGGTTTGTGGTGATTGATAAGCCCCCGTATAATAAGTACCAGTTGCACTTGCTACAACAGGCAACAATGCAAATATAGAACAATTAAGCAAAACTTTTGACAACAGTTTCATAATAAGATCCTTTTCATTAACAAAACTATTTTATCATAAAAAAGGTTGAAAAACAAATGCCAACTTGCAAGAATATAAAAAAATCTTTATGCGACCATGGCGGAACTGGTAGACGCACAGCACTAAGGATGCTGTGGGGCAACCCGTGGGGGTTCGATTCCCCCTGGTCGCACCAGTTTTTTATATGTATTAAGAAAAAATACATAAGCGGAATATTTATCCATAAAAAAACACATTTTCTGCTTGCTCAAATTTTCATAATTTTGCTAAGATTTTCCATATAGGATGAAGGGATTAAAACTGCTTTTTGCTGTACTGCTTGTACCGCTTGCTTTTCAAGCGGCATTTGCTAACGATGATGTGGACACTTCGCGTGCTGCCACTCGTCGTGGTACGACAAACACAGTTTTATCGAATCGCCAAAAACCAAGTTCTAGCGAACCTAAATCTACTGTTAATTCCCATTCCCCAACATCCAGAACAGTAAATATTAGCAAGCCAGAACAACAACAAACTTCTCGCGAACGCACTACTACTACCAAAAGCGCAAACAACAGGGGCTCCAATGTTGTCAGTCGCACGGGCACAAATCAGACAAACAAATCTGTATCTGCGCGCACAGCCTCTTCTGTTCAGCTTAGAACACAGCCTGCATCGACATCACGTGTTATGAATCGTAATAGCACACCTGTTCAACAGACTCGCTCTCGTTCTGGAATCGTATCTCGTTCTGCTTCGAACACCACAGCGACTAAGTCTAGAACCCAATCTCGCAGTGCTATGATTGCCCGTTCTGGCACCACAGGCGCCATTACTGCAAGCGCAATACAATCACGCAACTATTCTTCATGTCGCGACATATTCTATGAATGTATGGATGAATTCTGCGCAAACAAGGATAGCTCTCTCAAGCGTTGCGCTTGTTCTTCCAGGGTTCACGATTTTGACAAGACAAAAAAACAATTATCAGTTGTCGAAGACAAATTATTAGACTTTAGTCAACGTCTATTGACTGTCAACCTGGACAAAGAAGACGCGCTGGCCATCAACAGCGCAACCGAAGGTGAAACTGCATACGCGATTAAAGACACCAGCAAATCTAAAAAAATGCTGGACGAAATTTCCAAAAAATTGAACTCCAGTTTTAACAACAAAAGTTTCGACCAAAATCTTAACACAATATCATTATCTCTGAATGCTGATGCTGCATTTGACAGTGTCGATTCGATGCAAGGTGCATCCACAACGACAAAAACGGGAACAGAGTTATATAATGCAGCCTTACCAATTTGTCGCGAAATGGCGCTAGAAATTTGTTCTGAATCAGACCTTAATATTGCAGAAAGCGGCTATCAAATGTCAATTGCCCAAGATTGCAATACAGTTGAAAAATCATACGAATCGCAGAACGAGCAAGCACGTGCAAAGATTAAAGAAAGTAGCGCATTACTGGATATGTCGCGCTTGAACATTCATCAAGAACGCAACTCAGACGACATGCTATCCTGTAAGAAAAAGATGCTTGATATGCTAACTGACACAACAGTCTGCGGTAAAGACATGGTAAAATGTCTTGACATTTCTGGGCAGTACATCGATCCAACTACGGGTGAAGCCATCTTAAACACTACCCTAGCAGATCTAGGCAACTTAATCACCCGCCCTGGCCCGAACGAAACTTGGACAAAAACACCAGGCAACAAAAACTTTATACTGTTCTTGGAATCTAAAAAGGTTTATTTAGAAGAAACTATGAGCAGTTGTCAGGACATTTCCGAATATGTTTGGGATGCATTTATAGAAGATGCGTTATCACAAATAAAGCTTGCACAAGAAGCCAAACTGGAACAAGTGCGTCAATCATGCACCACCTTGACCAGCCAATGCCTAGACAATGCATACAAAACAATAACCGAATTCGATGCTCGTGCCTTATCTATATTTGGGATCAAAGCCGACATAACAGTAAACGCAATGTGCAGCGACATTAAAGACACATGTACGGCATTGATGAATGCTATTGACAGTCGCGCTGACGGCTCTAACGACTGGACCGAAGGCATAACAGAAATCACAGCCGAAAAAACATATTCAACTCTCCTAAGCACATGTCGCGAAGTTGGTAAGAACTGCATTATCCAGGCATGTTCTGACATTTCAGGCAACTTTGGTCTATGTGAAAACATCAACACATCTATTAACCGCAAAGCGATTGTAAGCCGTCGTTCTTGCTGGGCCGAAGTAGAACAATGCATCCGCGATGCAGGCTCTGAATCTATTGCCCAAATTATGAAACAGCACAACCGCGTTGCGACACAATTTAGTGGCGACAAATATGGCGAATTATACGGAATTGATCGTGCCGAAACTGCTACTGTCTCGAATATTGCACCTGGTGTAATTGAGCTTAACAACGGTTCCAGCATATATGACTGGTGCAACGCAGATTACGGTGCTGGCAACATATCTGAATTTGATTGGCAAGTATGTCGTTTAACTGAACAAATCTGGGGTAACTGCGAAAACGTCCCTGGCCTAGAACTAGACTCAGATTCAACAAACAGAATTATCCTTAACTTTAATTATGAAACAGGTGCAGACAACAGCAATGAAACATTGCTATCATGGTTTGCGCGCAACACAAACACATCAGACGCAACTGACAGCTGCCGTGATACAACATGCGGATACGGCTTCACAGAACACAATGGCGCTTGCATAAACAAAACTGAATTCACAAGCGATGGCGAATATTGCCCAAGTAATTCCACTGAATATACTATAATTAACATAAAACCAAACACTACAAACTGTTGCCACGGCCAATATGACACGAACGCAACAGTTATTACGGATGATAAAGGCAAGAACATATGCTGTGTTGACGGCACTGTTGGCACCGTTACAACAAACGAACACTATTCAACTTCAAACACAACAAGCACATCAACATCTTCTATCTGCAAACCGTCCGAGACGGTAAACGACAATAAAACCGAACTATTTTTAAGCACCGACTCAAAAGATTATTATTGCACAGGCGGCACAATAAACATCAGTGGTGAAACAGTAAACTGTACGGGTGGCGTATGGACAACGGTCAGCCGCTCTACCAAAAACTCGACCACACTATATGAAACACCTACCGCAACAAATACATCAAACAGCTTCTATTACGAAACCAATAGCAGCACCCTAGGAATACCAGCAGAAAACAGTGGCGCAATGATAGGCACACCAAACAGAAACACAACAGGTTCATAATAAGCACATGAAAAAACATATACTGATTTTAATTGCATTATTTACCATATCTTCGCCATTCAGCGCATTTGCAGCTGTCGAAGGCGAAACTTGCGAACCTGAAACCGTAAGTTGTGACGAAGGATTATACTGCCCTTCTTCCAGCAGCGTATGCACAAAATGCTCTACTACACCAAAAGTCACAATTTATAAAGCAGATTACGGTCCAGAAATATTAACATCTAACGGTCGCAACTTGTACAAACAACAAATGTACCAATCCATGGACGTATGCCCTTGGTTTGTGGTATGCCCCACAAATTCAGAGTTGACATATAACAGTAATACGAAATCTTATAATTGCCATACTTGTGAGCTGGGGCTTAATAATCCTAACATATTTTATTATTTCAGATACAAATACGAAGGGACAGACACAGGCTCTTATAAAATTTACGCAAGCAGTTTATCACCAGATAAATACAGTTATGACATAACAACAAGTAGTTCAGTACCCGAATACAACCCTGTTGACGTATACGAAGATAGCGATTTAACAGCCTCAAAATGTACAGGCAATACATATAATATCGAACTAAATTTTGACGGCTTAAATACCGCTGATGGCACAAATATTAGCGCAAGAGTTATTAAAGGCTTATCATATACTGTTAGCAGACAATTCTCGAAGGAAGACCTGGTATTTGTATATAACGATGAAATCATTTCTTCCAACGTTTTAGCAAAAAATACTGACTACAAAAATTTCCTTGCCGATCTCAAAGGCAGATATACTGTGGACGTAACTATTTATGATTCCAAAGGCACGCAAAAGACAGTATCTTTAGGCTCTGAAACAAACATCAATGGTATCAAAGACGCAGAATTTGCCGAATATTTAAGAAACACTTACCCACATGCAAAATCACAAACAATAACCTTAAATATTACACTGAACCCAGACATGTACATATACTATGTAACTTCTCCCGGATATAACATAGAAGGAAGCGGAAACGACCCATCTAATTTAAAATCTTTCCAAGTTAATTTTGGTTCAGTAAACACAGTAAAATCTAGCGACATACCAAGTGGCACATGCCCACCAGGGATGTATATTCCAGATGGAACATCTTTTACAGTGTACCATTGCGAGTTTCATGAAAACAGCAGCGGACGCGGAACATTTGAGAATTGCGGCAATCCAATAAAAGAAAATACTAACATTGTTATCGCGCCAACTGACGGAATATACTACACGAACTCAAGTGGTTTTCTTTACTATCAAGTAGCGGTTATTGTTCCTGATGCAGCCATCTGCCCAAAAGGACACTATTGCGACGCCAGCTGTACAGCCCACGCATGTAATGCAGGCACATACCAAAACCAAATAGGACAAACAAGTTGCAAATCTTGTACAGCAGGAACTTATCAACCAGACACAGGACAAGCCATATGTATATCTTGTGATGCAGGCACATACCAAAACCAAACAGGACAAGCAAGTTGCAAATCTTGTGCAGCAGGAACTTATCAACCCAACACTGGACAAAGCTCTTGCACGAATTGCCCTGCTGGTTCTGCTACAAAGGGCTCCAGCACAACATGTACACCTTGTGCAGCAGGAACATATAGTAACGGCACAGCAAATACTTCTTGCTCTAATTGCCATAACGGACAATATCAAGACTTAACAGGACAAAGTAGTTGTAAATCTTGCGATGCCGGTACAGTTTCTGCTAATGACAACCAACCGCACACAACTTGCACATCATGTGGGGCCGGCACCTATAGCCCAAGCGGGAGTAATGTTTGCAATAATTGTCCAACAGGAACATATCAACCTGATGCAAAACAACAAAATTGTATCAGTTGCCAAGATGGCAAGACGACAACCACAGCAACACCAACCAGCTTGTTCACAACTGCATCTTCTACCGGAGCGACTAAACGAGAAGAGTGCTATATCAACACAGGAAAAATCAAATTTACAGATTCTAATGCAATAGACGTATTATTATTAAAAGATTACGGAGGAAAAGAAATATTCTGGCGCGGAAGCAGCAATTAAAAAAACGCCTAAAAGGCGTTTTTTTATTTCTCTGCAAAAACATTTATATCTGAAATAACAGTAGTAATTTTTTCCATTTGTTCAGAAGTAAAACGTCCCAGCACCCAATCAGCTGGATCAATTTTCAAATCATAATCACGCGGATGTCCAACACCAACCCTGATGCGTTTATATTCGCGCCCAACATTAGCATCTATGGACTTAATTCCATTATGCCCTGCACTGCCACCACCTATTTTTATGCGGCAATTTCCAACCGCAACATCCATATCATCATGAATTACAATCAAATTTTCAAGCGGTACTTTATAAAAAGTCATCAATGCTAGCACAGCAACACCACTATTATTCATAAAAGTCTGTGGCTTGGCTAATATTACACGCATACCATCTATATCCACTCTGGTTGTTAATGCGTTTTTCTCGGACTTCCAAGTTGTCGACTCTCCAGCCAACACATCCAGTGCCATAAAACCAACATTATGACGAGTCAGCAAATATTCCGTTCCTGGATTGCCTAATCCAACAACTAAAACAGGTTTATTTTCTTGCATATTAAACACCCTTTTTTTATTATAATATCATAGAAAGGAGAAAACATGAAAATAAAAACACTCGTTTTTTTAACAACAGCTGCAATTATGCTAACAGCAGGTTCAGCAAATGCAAATCTCTTGTTTGATATTTATGCAGGTGGCACATACGGTATGGGCGGCTATACATTACTAGCAGACCATGATATATCTCAGTCATCACAATCATACGGTGCAGTACTTGGTGTTGATATTCCAATGTTCCGTATTGAAATGGAATACAACCACATTGATGCAGATACCCTTGATTTAAATTTAGGTATGGCAAATGCTTACTTTAAAATCCCAACTCCTGTATTAAAACCATACATTGGTGCTGGTATTGGTACTACATTCTCTAGCTCTTACGAGCCAACAGGTTCCAGCATTGATATTGACAACACAATCGCATACCAAGGTATGTTGGGCTTGACATTGGACATTCCAGTAATTCCATTTAACATTGATTTTGAAGGTCGTATTTTATATGCTTCCGACTTGTTTGAGTTGGCAACAGAAAAGTATGATTTACTACAATACGAAGGACGCGTAAAAATACGTTATGTCTTCTAATATCAAGGGGGGCGTCAGCCCCCTAACTTAACAACACACAGGAAAAAAATCATATGCTGACACTGATTGATGGAAATTCGTTATTATTTCGTGCTTATTACGGGGTACACAGTCGCCTGACCCGTACAGACGGAACTCCGATTGGTGCAGTTTATGGATTTTTTAATATGATTCTGCCGATTTTGTCTGCTGCCAAGCCAGATGATTCTTTTATTTGTGTATTTGATGCCTCTCGAATTACATTTCGACAAGATATTTACCCACAATATAAAATGAACCGTTCGGAAACACCCGCAGACTTAATCTCCCAACGCGAAATGCTACAATCAGGTCTGTTACAAATAGGCATGCCTGTATTATGTGTTCCAGGGGTCGAAGCAGACGATGTTATCGCAACATTGGCGCGCAGCAACTGTAATACAGCCAGTGCAACTCGCATTATCACCAGCGACAAAGACTTGATGCAACTGGTATCAAATTGCATATTCCTGTACGACACTATGAAGAACTTGGAAATCCATGAACCCCAAGTACTGGAAAAATTCGGTGTTAAGCCAAACCAAGTTATCGATGTACAATCTTTGATGGGCGACTCTTCGGACAATGTACCGGGTGTACCTGGCATTGGACCTAAAAAAGCTTCTGAGCTTATTAACCAATTTGGCTCTTTGGACAACTTATATGCCAACCTGGGCGAAGTAAAAAACGAAAGAATACGCAACTTATTACAAGACAACCGCGAACTGGCATACATTTCAAAACAACTAGTTACATTAAAAGACGATGTAGATTTATCGGGGTTAAAATTCAGTCCTTTTGTATTTAATACGAACGGCGCACTGGAATTTGTAAAAACAAAAATAGAAAGTAAATCTCTGTTTGAAAAAATCAGCAAATTATTCCCTGAAACAACACAAGTAACCAGCACTCCAACTTTTAGTTTTGCAGGTAACGCATGTGAATCCGATACGGCAACACAAACCAGTACAGCATCAGAAAGCAAACAAATAGACTTTAAACACAAACCTATTAAATCAACATCAGAATTACAAAAATTCATATCTAGCATTGATACTATTTTGGCAATTGACACAGAAACAACTGGGCTAAATCCAACAACAGACAAGCTGGTTGGAATATCTTTAGCAACATCTGCAACCAACGGCATTTACATTCCTATTAGACATAAAACAGGCAGCATAGATTTATTTGGTGGGGACACACTTGCACCTAATCAAATAAGTATCGAAGATGTTTATAAAACACTATGGCCGGTTCTAACCAATACAAAAATCACTAAAATTGGGCATAATTTAAAATACGATTTGCACATCATGGCGAACGAAGGCTGGGATATATCTAAAATCAGCCCTATTGATGACACTATGTTACTGTCCTATATTTTGCACGGCACAGCACATGGCCACAGCTTAGACGAATTAGCTCTAAAATATTTAGGTCATTCAACAATCAAGTTTTCTTCTTTATTCCCAACACGCACAAAAAGTTGCGACATGCACTTTGACACATTGCCAATTGATACAGCAACAAAATACGCCACCGAAGATGCCTGTATATCTTTTGCCTTGTATGAATTAATGCGACCAGAACTTGACAACCAAGAACAGTTAAAGCATTTATACGAAACTTGCGACTTGCCGTTAATGCGTGTTTTATTAAATATGGAACGGCTTGGGGTTATGGCGGACAAGCAAAAACTAAACCAACTGTCTGGCATTTTTCATCAGCAACTACAAAAACTAGAATCAGAAATTTGGGAGTTAGCAGGCCACGAATTCAACATCGCAAGTCCAAAACAGCTTGGGGTTGTTTTGTTTGACGAACTACAACTACCTGCAAACAAGAAACGTTCTACGGACGCAGACAGCCTAAGCGAGCTAGTTGAAACACATCAAATAATAGAAAAGATACTATCATGGCGTTCGATTGCAAAGCTGGCTGGCACTTACGCAGACGCATTACCACAGCAAATTGCATCTGACGGTCGCATACACACGACCTATTTACAGACCAGCACAAACACCGGTCGCCTGTCCAGTCGTGATCCTAACTTGCAAAACATACCAATAAAAACAGAATTGGGCGAAGAAATTCGAAAGTGTTTTATTGCCTCACCTGGCAATGTTCTTATCTCTGTTGACTATTCTCAGATTCAGTTGCGCTTGTTGGCGGACATTGCGGACATAAAAACCTTCAAAGACACATTTAACAACGGTGAAGACATCCACAGCCAAACCGCCCGCAAGATATTTAACATTCCTGCTGTTCAACCAGTACCAAAAGAAATGCGTCGCGCTGCCAAGACAGTTAACTTTTCGATTATCTACGGCATTTCATCATTTGGCTTGGCGGGACAACTTGGGGTTGATAGAACCACAGCTCAAGGTATCATAAACTCGTACATGGCGGGACTGCCGGAAGTAAAAGAATACATAGACAAGACCAAACAATTCGCGTTGGACAATGCGTGTGTGTACACCCCTTGGGGTCGCAAAATAGAACTGCCCGAAGCACGCAATCCACGCATGCGCGCATACGCAATGCGTGCCGCAATTAACGCACCAATCCAAGGATTCGAAGCAGACTTAATGCGTCTTGCGATGGTTGAAATCGACAAAAACATTGTGCAACCAAACTCAGACAAAATCCGTATGATTATGCAGGTACACGATGAAATGGTATTTGAATGCAACTTTACTTTTGCAGACCAATTTGCCATACAGATTAAACACGCTATGGAAAATATAACAAAATTATCTGTACCACTGATTGCAGAATATGTAATCGACACCAAGTGGGGAAAATAAAGAACCGCCGAAATGGCGGTTATTTTATTTATGAAATTCTGCGTCTTAATGCACCGAACAAGGCGAACCCCAACAGCAAAACCATTATAAATATAAAGATAGCATTTGCAGTTTGCTCATACTCTGCAAAAGGCAATTGCAAATTCATGCCGTAATAGCCAACAATCACAGTAGGCACAACCAAAATAATATTCCACATGGTCAAGCGATTAATATTAGTATTCGAATCCATATTAATGACGCTTTCAAATGTTTCCTTGATAGACTTCAGCATTTTACTGTACGAAGTAACGACTTCGGTAGCCTGCCCTAATTCGATTCGTGCATCTTCGGCAAGTTCTTCGGCTTCATCGGTTTTAACAAAGCCACGAACTTTTTCAAGTTTATCCAGCACAGCCATATTGCCTTTGATACCAGCCATATACAATGTGTAACTGTTTTCTACATCCAACAGTTCCATCAATTCTTTTTTACGGATTCTTTCTTGCAGCACGCGTTTAGATTCCAAAACACGTTTATTCAATTCTTTTAACATACGCAAGTAAGACTCTGCAATATAGTACATAATATTCCAGATAAACTCTTCACGCGAAGTTTTTTCTGACTTTTTAATTTTATCCAGCAAATCGCATCTTTTACGGCAAACAGTTATCACCCGATTAGCCGAAAAAATTATCGACAAAGGTTCGGTATGCCACATTGTATAATTTTCACGATTAATAATAGGGAATCGTACGATTATAACCTTATAATCATCTTCGACTTCCAACCTTGGCTGTTCATCAGGATCCAAAATGTCAGAGATAGTATCTTCATCAATTTTGTATTCTGTTTGCAGTTTTTCAAAATCTTCATGATCTGGGTTACCAACATTAACCCAAGAGAATGTCTTTAACTTTTCTGTTACAAACATGCACACTCTCCTATAGTTTTATCGTTGGAAATAATAAATTAATTTTTTTTCAAAATCAACTTTTTATGGGAATAGAAAACTATATTTTATCAACCCTGCCCTATGCTAAAATTAGCACATAAACCAAAGGATTTTCAACATGGCAAAATTCAAGACCGACATCAACACCTTTACGATTGCGCACTATATACTATTATTTGCTGTCATTGTATTATGCATATGCATTGTTTCGTGGGTTATAATTAGACGCTATAACAGCACCCCAAGCAACAATGTAACAACAACCATTACCCACATTAACAGTGGCTCGCCGTGTGTAAAACGCACAACCGAAGCGGTCGAGAAAATGTGGCATTACGACCCGAAATCAGTACCACAAAAATATTGGGATATTGCGATTCAGTATTTGAACGAACCCATCGTCAACCGCACCTATGGTCTGTGCCAAAACATTGCGTTTGTTTGCGTATCGGGTCAGACCAGACGCGAATGCGACCCATGTGCAGTTCCAACAGCTCGCCTCGTTGCAAAGCAACAACAGCTTGCCGATTTGATAAAAGCAAATTGCGGAACCACCGAATAAAAAACCGCCCGATTGGGCGGTTAATAAATACATTCACAACCTATCTTTCTGTCTGTTTTACCATATTTTTAATTTGTTCTGGTATTGAACGTTCTTCGAAAGTTTCCAAGACCATTTTCAAGTCTTCTGGATGCGATTGCAAATGACCAGACATAACCGAAACAGCCATAGCCTGTAATGTCTCTTGATCTTTGATTGGCATTTCGCCTGCCATCAACATATCAAAATAAACACGCTTATCCGCAGACATATGTTCGATTATTTTTTTATACTTATCAACCAATCGCTTAACTTGCTTTGCATCCAATTTGTACTGTTTGCCAAATTCTTCTAAATCAAGCATCATATCAACTGTATCTTGTTCATCATTAAGTCTTTTTGCACCAACTATGCTACAAAGAAGTACTGTCAAAGACAAAAATACATTAATTCCCCATGCTGCACTTGGAGCAAAACCAGGTTTTTCATTAACAAATCCATCTTCATCTTCCCAGCCATAGCCATAATATTTATCTGTTGGAATATAGGCATCGTGTATCGCTGCTTTATATGGTTTATACCATGAATTACTGACAAAACCATGTCCATTGCTATCTGTATAAGGACTAGCTTGCGTGAGCGCCCAGCTTGCATTTCCTAACAAAAATAAAGAAGCCGCTGAAACCGCATTCACTTTACAAAAATACCTAATACGGTCCGCAGCTGTCATTCTTGCGCTTTTAGAAGTATATTTCTTATACGCAGCCTGCTTAGTTTTTTTATCATCCTCTTCGACTGCAAATTTTTCTTCCGCTTCACGCATAGCTTTCATTTGTTCTTGTTGTTTCAATTTTTCTGCACCTAACTTCAGCAAGTCTTTTTCTGTTACACCAGGAAAAAGTTTCTTTTCTGCCATATCAAAACTCCTTTATCATCATACACATAGTATAATCAAAAAAAATTGCCAACACAAATAAAAACTCAAAAAAACGCCTGATTGGGCGGTTTGAATTTTATGGTCGGGGTGACAGGATTCGAACCTGCGACCCCTTGCACCCCATGCAAGTACTCTACCAGGCTGAGCTACACCCCGAAAACAACAGAATCTTATTATCTAAGTGCCTGAATTACAAATACTTTTTTTGGGAAAACACGCATATTGAGTTAACACGCGCATATATGTATATTATTTATTGTCCGGACAAACAAAAAAACAACAAAATCAAAGGAAAACAAATATGTCAAAATCAGAAAATAAAACTTGTGGCTGTAAAAACTGTTCTGGCTTGTGCGACAGCAAAGATCAAAAAAAAGAGCACAAACCAAAGAGTTGCGACAAATAATCGCCCCGCCCGACTGGGCGGTTTTTCTATGATAAATTTTATGCTTGCACGAATCGGCTAAATATTACTAGTATGCCATATCGACAAACACCACACAGGGGGAAAAAGTGATTATCGGGATTGGAATCGATTTGGTTGAATGCGGCCGTTTCTTGGATTGGTCTGCATTTAAAAAACAGCGCATTTTCACAAAGAAAGAACTAGAATACGCAGACAACGACAATGCAAATTCAGAACGTCATCTGGCAAACTTTTGGGCCGCACGCGAAGCTTTCTTAAAAGCTATTGGCACAGGCTTTGGCGATGACATTGCATTTTCTGATGTATCTGTTGTCCATAACGACAATGGCCGTCCAGAATTATTAATTTCCGGTGGCGCAAAAACAGCATTAAAAGAACTGGCGGGCAACGACGTGAACATACACTTATCCATCACCGACCAAGGCGATTATTGTGCTGCAATGGTTGTGATTGAAACAAAATAAAAAAATCCCCGTTTTGGGGATTTTTTTTAATCGTCTTTAAATAACCTTGCTGGATCGACAGACTTGTTACCGCGTCTAACTTCCAGATACATTTCTGGCTTATTAGGGTTCATACGACCCACAGGCTCACCCGCAAGCACTTCTTGTTCCAGAGCCACATCAATATCGCCAAGATTTGTCATAACTGTATTATATCCGTTTTTGTGCGACATAATAACAACACGACCAAAGCCACGAAAACTATCTGCAAACTTTACAACCCCGTCCGCAGGTGCCAATACCAAAGCATCACCACGAGTACGAATGCGCCAACCATCAGACTTTAAGCCCAAAGCAGTTTTTTCACCATAGCGAACAGTTACACGACCGCGCACAGGCAAGTTCAATTTTCTGCGTGAAAAACGTGAATCTGCAGACATTTCCGAGCTGCCTACCCCTGCGGACAATTCCGAAATACTTTTAGCGCGCGCAGACAAATCGCGCAATTTCTTCTGCAATGCGGACTGTTGATTTTTCAATTTTTCGTTTTGCGCACTACGCACACGTAACAGCTTATCTAGCTCTGTCTTTTCACGAGTATATTTTTTTGCAGTACGATCTAGTTTTTCTTTTTCTGCAGCACGTTCTGCACGAACTTTTTCCAAGGCTTTTATATTTTCTTCTGCTATTTTAATTTGCTCGTTAAGTTTGTCAGTAGCACCCGACAGCACAGCCGACATCAAGACATAATCGCGCATATTTTCCGTATCGAAATTAGGATGCGAAGCAACAAACAATATACTAGCAGCTGAATCAGCAGCGATATTGTAATTTTTCTTCATATCTGTTGACTTTTTTTCAATTTGCGAATCCAGTTCAGCTATTTTCTTTTCCATCTGTGTTCGCTTGTCTTCCAAAGAACTAACCTTGTCAGCAGCCTTGATCAGCTCTTTTTTAGTCTTTGAAATTTCTTTATCCGAAGACTTTACTTGCTGTTCCAGCTTTTTATTTTGCTGCTCTGTTTGCTTAATCTGAGCATTAATCTTGGACAATTCACTGGCACCAAGCACAGGGCCAGTAATAACAAATAACAAAGAAAAAATCGTAAAAATTCTCTTCATTATTTTTTTATCACTTTCAAGAAGACTTTTTTACCTTTTTGCACCATAAATTCATCAGCGACAGCGACTATATATTTTATATCCGTGATTTTATTGCCATCGATTTGAATTCCGCCCTGTTCCACCATGCGTCTTGCTTCGGACTTTGAAGCAAACAAGCCTGTTGCAACTAAGAAATCAAGGATTCCCATATCGGTACCCATTTCAATTTCTGTACATGGAACATTTGACATATCTGCACCACCACCAAACAAAGCATTCGAAGCTTGTTCAGCGGCAACAGCAGCATCACGACCATGTGCAATTTCTGTTGCAGCAAAAGCCAGAACTTGTTTTGCATGATTAATTTCAGCACCTTGCAACGCAGCCAACTTTGCTATTTCATACAAAGGAATCTCTGTAAAGATTTTCAAAAACTTTTCAACCAAGTCATCTGGCGTATTACGGAAATATTGATAGTATTCGTATGGAGAAGTCTTGTCTTCGTTAACCCAAACAGCATTACCAGCAGATTTACCAATTTTATTACCATTTGCATCTGTAATCAGCGAAGTTGACAGCACAAACACTTCCTTGCCCAACTTTTTACGAACCAATTCGATTCCCATAATAGAATTTCCCCATTGATCCGCACCACAAAACTGCAAGATGCAATTATGCTTCTTATATAACTCCAAGAAATCAACAGCTTGGAAGGTCATATAATTAAATTCCAAGAAAGTCATACCATTGTCCAAGCGACGCTTTACAGATTCCATAGACAACATACGAGGAACAGTAAAATCAGTTCCAAAATCACGCAAGAAATCCAAATGGCTATAATTTTTCATCCAATCATAGTTATCAACCATAATCGCCTGATTATCATCAAAGTTGATAAACTTTGCAATAGACTTACGCAATCCAGCACAGTTTTTTTCAATCTGTTCGTCTGTCATCATTGGACGTCCTTTATCACGACCCGAAGGATCGCCAATTCTTCCAGTTGCACCACCAACCAAAGTAATAGGCTTGTGTCCATATTTTTGAAACCAACGCATCAACATCAGCGAAGCCAAATGCCCAACATGCAAAGAATCACCGGTTGGGTCAGTACCCCAATAAGCCGCAATTTTTCCCGCATTCAGAGCATCATTTAATGCTTCCATATTAGATGCTTGATTTATAAAGCCACGAGCTTCCAATTCTTGTAATAATTCATTTTGCATAATACAACCCTTTATCAGGCAAATAATACCATGTATTTTTACAACTTGCAAGAAATGGGGCAATAAAAAATCCCCGAAACGGGGATTCTTAGCTATCTTCTTCTATATCTTCTTCGTCCACATCAACGGCATTTAAATCTATTTCTTTTGGAATACCCAAAATATCTTCTATCTTGTCCGAAGCAGCATCTAAATCTATTTTATGCAATACCGCAAATTCTTGTGCCATACGTTCCAAAGCACGCAAGTACAATTGACGCGCAGAAAAAGTCATAGTGTCCGCAGCACTGCGTCTTTGCAAATCACGCACAACTTCTGCCAATTTCATAGGATCGCCAGAGTTAATATTTTCTTCGTACTGAGCGGCACGACGAGCCCATATCATACGCTTTGCACCAGCACGACCTTTGGCTGCCGCGATTGCTTCATCCATCTTTTTCGCTGTTGTCAATGGGCGCAAACCTGAAATCTCTGCCCTTTCCAATGGCACACGCAATGTCATATGGTTACGTTCAAAATCAATAACCATCATTTTGATTTTTTGTCCTGCGATAACCTGCTCTTCTATACGCAATAATTTACCAACACCTTGGGTTGGATAAACAACATACTGTCCTGTCTTAAAATCTAATTTTTTACTTGGCATAATCTACACCCTTTTACGGTTGCCATTCTCTCTGTCCCAGACATTATACCACAAAAAAACCAAAAAACAAATATTTGACGAAAAAAAATCCCCACATTTCAAATGTGGGGTAAATATACCTATAATTTAATGCGCTTCATCGAGCCGGTTCTGCGCACACTAGAATCACGAGATACACCACTGCCACCTTCTGCTGTTACGCAAACCCATTCATTATCCTGTAAGATTGCAGTCTGTCCGCTTTCACACTGAGGTTTTTCCAAACGCCAAGCAAAGCAGCTACCCTTTTGATATGATTCATACGAAGCATTATCATCACCATTTCTGGTGTATGCGCCATATTTAGGATTCCAATAACCAGGAGCTTCACCAGCACACCACTTACGATCACCCCAACATTCGACACAATTTTTACTATTATCGCACAACTTTATTGTATCTACTGTCATGATATAGCCACTATTAGCCTTGTTATCAGAGCCCATTTTTTTTCCTGTCTCCAAGTCATAGCACCACAACTTTTGACATTCTGCCACACGAATACCGTCAATTTTATCACGAGTATCAACCAAAACATAGCCGGCACCACATGACAATTCAACAGCACTTGCGCCAAAGACACAACCAATAGACAACAATAAAGTAAAAAATAATTTCTTTTTCATGCTTTCAATTATACACCATTTTTAAACATATAACAATATAAAAAAACACCCCTTTTGGGGCATTTTTTTATTGTCCAAGACCAGCTGGACTGAAACGACCGATATTATTAAACAATTCTTCAATTGCATTTAACTCAATCGCTGCTGGAATTGGAGTTTCTTCTTCTGCAATTTTTACATTCGGCAAATCTGCATCATGCAAAACTTGTGTCTTTAAAACCTTGTTACCACGAACCCAAACCAGCAACACTGTTTTATTTGTATAACTAGGTGCCAATGGACCGCGATAATTTTCATCTGCCCCATAATACACCCAAACATCATCGCCATAGACAGTCTTTACCTGTGGCGCGCCAATCGTATCCAACAAAGCAGCTGTTGTTTTTACACCGGCAAGTTTTTCTGATAGATTTTCTGGAAAAACATACCCGCGATGCTTGGTCTGAAAAGTACAAGCAGACAACACTATCGCCACCAGCAGTAATATCTTTTTCATATTAACCTTCTCCATTTTCTTTAATTATTGGCTTATTTGCCATTGCAAATTGTGCAATATGCTTTTTCAGTTCACTTTTATATGCATTATTTGCCTTTGCTAAATCTACCAATTTATTAAACTGAGGATTTACAGATTTTGCTGCTCCAAATCTGGACTCGGTCTTCAAGAATTCTTCTAATGGCGCAGGGTTATCTGTATTAGAATCCATTGTCAAAGGATTGTGTCCTTCGCTAATCAAACGAGGATCAAATCTGAATAAAGGCCAAGCACCTGTTTGAACCATTTGCATTTGGTGTTCAGGGCCATTTTGCAAGGCAAAACCATGCGCAATACAAGGAGCATATGCCAATATAATAGAAGGACCATTAAACGAAGCAGCTTCGCGGAATGCGCGAATCGCCTGTGCCTGATTAGCACCCATTGCAATTTGAGCAACATAAGCACCAGACATCATCGCAATCATACCTAAATCTTTCTTGGCATGCTCTTTACCGCCAATAGCAAACTTCATACTGGCGCCAAACGGAGTTGATTTTGATTGCTGACCACCTGTGTTTGAATAGCCTTCGGTATCCAGCACCAAAACATTTACATTTTCACCACTATGTAATATATGGTCAACACCGCCATAACCGATATCATATGCCCAACCGTCGCCACCAACAACCCAGACAGACTTGTCAACAATTTCACCAACCAAGCTTTCTGCCAATCTTGCCCTATCTCCCGGGATATTCGCCAGTTGTTTACGCAAATTCGATTCGATTTCACGTTGTTTTGCGGCATCTGTTTCGTCAAACATTTGTTCAACATTTCCAATACCCAATTCGAACAACAAAGCTTTTAGGTTATCGCGTTTTTGATTCAATGCCAAACGCATACCCAGCCCATATTCCGCATTATCTTCAAACAGAGAATTCGACCATGCAGGACCACGCCCCTTCGAGTCTTTTGTCCAAGGTGTAGTTGGCAAATTAGCACCATAAATCGATGAACAACCGGTTGCATTTGCAACAATCATTTTATCACCGAACAAATGCGCCAACATTCTGACATATGGTGTTTCTCCACATCCCGCACAAGCACCTGGGAATTCAAAATAATGAGGCAACAACTCTATATGCTTTGGAATATTAAGATTCAGCTTGCTTTTATCTATATTTGGTATTTTTTCTGCAGCATTAAATTGAGCTTGCTGTGTTTCCATAACTTCCTTGGCTGGCACCATTGACAAAGCACCAACAGGACAATGTTTCACGCAAATATTACACCCTGTACAATCCGCCGGTGAAATATTGATAGTAAAGTACATATTTGCGCCCAGCTCTGGTGTTTTCATTGGCACTACATGAACACCATTTGCGCGAGCTTGTTCTGCCTGCTCTTCTGTCATAGCCTTGATACGAATAACGGCATGTGGACACAACATAGAGCATTTTCCACATTGGATACATTTATTTATATCTACAGAAGCTGTTTTATCAGAAACCGCACGTTTTTCATACTTCGAAGTTCCAACCGGATATTGTCCGCCACCAAATTCTCCATCAACACGGAATCTGGACACAGGTATATCATCACCACGTTGTGCTGCGATTTCACCCAATGTACCAGCTATATGCGCTGGTGTATCCAAAGTCATTGCAGGAATAAAATCAGGCGCAAAACCAGATATTGAAGAAGGTAACTTGTAATATTGCAAATATTCTGAAGCCTTATCCACTGCAGCCCAGTTAGCTTCTACGACATCCATACCTTTTTTTCTGTATGTTTTTTCGATTGCAACCTTGGCACTATCTGCAGCTACTTTTGGGTCAATAACCTGAGTTAAATTAAAGAAATTAAGCATAATAAATGTATTAATACGATTTCCCAATCCCAACTCTGCCGCTGCACGATTCGCATCCAAGAAATAAACATTTGCACGAATACGAATAAGATGTTCTTGTACATCTTTTGGCAAATTCGCAAATGCCATTTCTGGAGCCAACGCAGTGTTAATCATGACAGTTCCGCCAGCACGCAAACCACGGAACACATCAAAACGTTGTGCTATCATAAAGTTTGAAACGCTTATAAAGTCTGCAACCTCTACCAGATATTGACTTTTTATTGGCGCATCCGAAAAACGGATATGAGATGCAGTCAAACCACCAGATTTTTTAGAATCATAAACAGCATATGATTGAGGGTACAATTCTGAATTTTCACCAACAATCTTTACGATATTTTTCACAGCCCCTACTGTACCATCACTACCAATACCATACAAGATAGCTGTTTTAAAATTAGGCTCTTCAACAGAAAACGCCTTATCAGTTTCCAAAGACAAGCCACTTAAATCATCATCGATACCAACTGTAAAATTGTGATGGATTGTACCGCGCATCAAGTTTTCATACACAGCCTTGACATCGCGCGGTTTAAATTCTTTTGAGCCCAAGCCATAACGACCACCAAACACTTCGATACCAGCATCAACCACAGACTTAACATCTTGGTACAAAGGTTCACCGATACAACCAGGCTCTTTTGTTCTATCCAACACCGCAATTCTTTTAACAGTTTTCGGCAATATGTTACGGAACATTTCGACAGGAAAAGGACGATACAAATGTACTTTCACCAATCCCAAACCGCCAGGCAAATGTGGCAGAGTTTCTTCTATTGTATCAACAGCACTACCCATCGCAACAATCACATTTTCTGCTTTTTTATCGCCTACATATTCCACCAAGCCATATTTACGCCCTGTAAGCTCTGCAAATTCATCCATACAATCTTGAACGATTCTAGGAGTTTTTTCATACAATGGGTTTGCTGCTTCACGACCTTGGAAATAAACATCAGGGTTTTGTGCAGTACCACGAATAGTTGGATTATCAGGCGACATACCACGCGCACGATTTTCCAAGACAACACTGTCAGGAATCATTTTTTGCAACACTTCATCTTCGATGCGTATAAGTCTTGATTCTTCGTGGCTTGTACGAAAACCGTCAAAAAAGTGTAAAAAAGGCACCCTGCTTCGAACCGTTGCCGCATGTGCGATTGCAGCCATATCATGTGCTTGCTGAACATTATGTGAAGACAACATTGCAAAACCAGTTCCACGCACAGACATAACATCACTATGGTCTCCAAAAATAGACAAAGCATGTGTTGCCAAAGCACGCGCTGCAACATGCATAACGAACGGAGTTTGTTCACCTGCAATTTTATACATATTTGGAATCATCAGCAACAACCCCTGCGAAGCCGTAAAAGTTGTAGCCAGCGCACCCATCTGTAACGCACCGTGCATTGCACCAGCCGCACCAGCTTCGGATTGCATTTCAACTATTTGAGGGATTGCACCCCATATATTTTTTTTATGCTGAAAAGACCATTCGTCCGCCAATTCGCCCATTGTGCTACTTGGAGTAATTGGATAAATCGCCGCAAAATCAACACATCTATAAGCAACATCTGCTGCTGCCCAATTTCCATCAACAATCAATTTAGACATATTTTTTCCTTCTAAGTTTTTTATCAGGTAAATAATAGAACGAAACCGCCACAAAGGCAAGATTATTTCATAAAAAACACTACATTGTATTATAAGTATTAGCGCGAACAGTTTGCACCTGACCAAAGGCATTTACACAAGCTTGGGCGCAAGATCTATTACATCCTGATGCCCCTGCACTTTCAAACCAGTTCACATAAATCCAATCCGAAGGGAACGGACTATACACACGGCACCAGCAACGAATATTTGCTGACAAATTAGAACCTGCCGTAGTATTTGACACAGAAGTCGCAGTAACATTCAAAGCAGACAAAGACAAAGTTCCCTTGCTGCCACAATAAGAGATTCCTTTTAATGTCCTATCTCCCACAACCACAGACCAGTTAACAGAGCTGTCCCCTGGTGTTACTTTTGTAGGAGTAGTCGCCGCATTCAAAGTTCTTTTACACTTTCTAAGCGAAGACGAATGATACTGATTTCCACCATGCACCACATTTATCGCCCCTGTTGTTTTTCCTGTTGCCAACGGAGCATAACAAACACCCCCATCCACCGATACATTTAGCGATGGAGTTGTTAGCTTAGTCGCATACAATGGAACACTTAGACCCGTACTTGTTTTTAACGTGGAAACACCAGCGTTACAAACATAGTCAATAAAGCAACCAGAATCAGTAGCATCACAACTGCCAGATACTGCGCCTACATCTGTCGTGCCAGACGCACAAGATGTAGCCAGCGAATATTGTAAAGACCGATCATACTTAACAAAGCCAGTAGGACAGCTGGCTGCAAATGCATCCACTACAAACAACAATAAAAATACTATCCACAGTCTTTTCATTATTTTATTGTATCAAGTTTGATATCATTGCACTCCTAAACGATCTATCCCCTGTTCCGTCATACACAAACGCATTATTGCAACCAACGGCGCACTGCATTTTGCAGTTATACGCATCTTGGTATTGGTATCTATACACCCATCTAGAAGGCACAGGTTCTATCATCATGCACCAACAATATATATTGCTTGTATTGGTTGTACTGACTGAAATATTATCGCGTGTTGTAACATCCGCAGTTCCTGTATTTGAACCACAAATACCAACCATTGTAATTTGCTGATTATCACAATTAACGGTTGTTTCTGCGACATTATACACACGTCCCGTTACTGCACTACAAACGGTGCTTGGATTTAACTTCAAGCACTGATATAACGCTGCGTTCGCGACGTTTGCGACGGTAAAGATTGCTATTATTACTACTAAAAATATACTTCTATACATACCCTCCCTTTCTTATACGCCTTTCATACACTAAACCGACACAAGGAACATCGGTTCAAGCTTACGAATCGCCATGCTGTTATTTGGTGTTTTTTAATCATTTTTTCACCATATAACAAGCCACCTTGATTGCAACACGCAACCAAGAACAACTGCGTATAGTCAATGACTTATGCAGCCAAAAGCGGATTCATAACCGCCAAAAAACCACAGATTCCCTTGTGGATTATACTTAAACTATAGAAAAAAATGCTTATATCTGTAAAGACAAAATTACTTCATAGAATTATATATTGCCGCATGCATCGTCGAGCTCGATTTCATAGAATCTACACACTGTGCATAACAATATGTATCACATCCTTCGGCACCATATTTTGTATAACGCGTTACATAGTACCAATCAGATAAAAACGGTGTAATT
>JAFZHX010000003.1 GCA_017554665.1 Alphaproteobacteria bacterium | reverse complement strand
ATTTCGTGGGCTGGTAAAAATATTTTCTGAACATGATTTAACACGAAAATATATTGCTTTTGTTTGGGGAATTCCAAACTGGGAAGAAGCAGATATCACCGGAAACATCGCACGTTCATCACGCAATCGTCAAAAAATGACTATGGTAAAATCCGGTGGCAAGCCTGCTCATACCGAAGTAAGTGTTGTAAATGCTTGGTCGCGCGCTGGCGTTTCGCAAATGCGTTGCACTTTGTTCACAGGACGCACACATCAAATTCGTGTCCATTTATCTGCACATGGTTTTCCTGTATTGTGCGACCCTTTATACGGACGCGGTAGCGCAAAACTTGGAACTGTTAAAGACGCTGATTTGTTAGACTTTTTAAAAACACATGATGGACAAATGTTACATGCTGAAGTTTTGGAATTTATTCACCCTGTAACAGGAGAAAAAATGAAATTCAAAGCAAAAATGCCAGACGACATGATGGAATTAAAATATATTCTGGAAGAAATGTAATAAAAAAAATCCCCGATTGGGGATTTTTTTATTTGTTTGGAATAATCTTGATTTCAACACGTCTGTTCTTTTCACGACCAGCAGCCGTATCATTTGACGCAATCGGATTTGAATATCCTAATCCCATCACTTCAAAGCGTGATGATTTTACGCCCTGCCCTTCCAGATATGCTGCAACAGATGCGGCACGCATTTTGGACAAGTTCAAGTTATATTCTGCACTGCCTGTATTGTCGGTGTGGCCAGAAACCAATACTGTTGAATTACTGTATTTATTTAACACTTTTGCAACAGAATTTAACACAGGATAAAAAGAAGAGTTTATATCCGCAGAATCTGTTTTAAATGTAATATTGCCTGGCATAATTAAACGAATACTGTCATCTGATTCAACAACCTGTACACCTGTGGATACCAATTCTGCACGCAGTTCTGCCGCCTGGGCATCCAGATAATATCCAACACCGCCACCGATTGCGGCACCCGCCAATCCACCAACCAATGCTGCCTTGCTACTTTGAGTACTACCAATCAATGCGCCAGCAGTTGCGCCAATCGCTGTACCCCATGTTGCTTTGGCAGTTTGTGTTTGACCTGTATATGGATTTACTGTTGTGCATGCAGATACCAATGTTAAAACTGCACATAATGATACAAGACGTTTCATTTTTTCTCCTTTGTATATCGCAATGAGTGTATTTTAAAATATATTTTTCAAAATTACAAAAATAAAAATTCACACCAAAATTACTTGTGATATAATCATACATAATACAAAGAGTTAACAATATGAAAAAACAAGACTTTGATATTGCAACACAACAGGTTATAAAAAAAGTACGTCGTTCTGTATTTAAGCAATTACCAACACTGGATCTTATTATGAATGTCGATAAAATGTCTGATGATGATAAAGTGTTTTTTGAAGCCTATAAAAAATACGGCAACAGAAATCACACCTGGCAAGATTTCAAATCAATGTTTAATGGCGATATCAAACAAATGCAAAAGACTGTTAAAAATTGGCATACATGGGATGAAATAAATGATAATTTACATGTACAAAATAAATTGAAAGCTTTGATGACAAAATACGAGATAAACGAAATAACCCTTGATATGTACGAACGCTACAAAGACGAATACAAATCAAAACATCCTGATTTTGCAGAAACATATGAAAAATTGCTAAAAATGCCGTACATACCTTATGCAAACTATTCTACGTTTGATACAGAAATTGCAAAAATAGAGCGTAAATTCGAAGAAACCGCATCAAAAATCCCGACATTCAATCCTGTTGCTAAAACATATCTGATTTCAGAATATATCAAAAAAATGTCTGACATAATAGATATGCGAAACGCAGACTTTGTAACTGGCGAACGTATGGAAATATATAAAGATATAATTCTGTCGAACCCGCAAATATTGGACATGGTGCAAAATTTTGAACAATTATCAAAAGAAGAAATTATAGATTTGGCAAAATTGATTTTGGATGCCAGTGCAACAATACACGGTACCGCAGGCGATGTTATCGCATCAAAAAATGGGACTGTATTTTATGACAGTAAGACAAGAACAATCCATCTTCTTGATGATTATACAGACGCAACACAACCACTTGCGAAATTTTTAAAACATTTAGCACACGAAGACAATCACAGAATCGATCGCCAAAATCCAGAATTTGGGATGGTTGGTAATCAAATTATGAAATGGAATTCTGTAAACTATCGTGGAGAAAAATCAATCGGCAACGAAATGTACAGGCTGCAACCTATTGAACAAAGCTCATACTATCTCGACCTTCCTGTGTTAGCCGGGGTGTTTTTAACATTAGAAAATAAAAAAACACAAAAATAAAAACGCCCGATTGGGCGGCTTTATTTATCTTGTTTTTTGCTGACGCATTTGTTCTTGAACAAAATTGAGTGCTGGAATCGAATCGGTTTGTACAGAATCGGGTTTCATTATATTTTTTGTTACAACCGCCTTGTCCGATTTTGCCGATTTGTCACCACCAAAAAAACTGTGCAAATGACCAACGACAATAAATACAAGCCCGCATAATAATGCAGTGTTTAACGCATCTTTTAAATCATTTCTTTTTTCTTGTGTCATATTTTCCTGCTTTTTACCAATAAAAATCCGCCATACGGCGGACGAATTCGTGGTGGGTGTTGAGGGACTCAAACCCCCGACCCTCTCGGTGTAAACGAGATGCTCTAATCAACTGAGCTAAACACCCGATTGCTGTTTCAGCGGACAAATAATATAATATATTTTTTCATTTGTCCAGTTTTATTTTATAATTTTTCCATTTTCTGCATTTATTTGCTGTTTTCCAACAAAAACTGTGCCTTTTTCGTACTTTGGCATAGTCTGTTTGTTAACCGCAGAGCGCCAAAACACATCACCGTTTTTCGTTGATATAGCATATAAATAGTTATCTGCTGATACAACAAATGCATAGTTGCCCGCTATGACAAAAGGTACAGGAACACTGATACCAAGACACCATTGCTTGTCGCCAGAGTTTGCGTTTATCTTACAAAAAGCATCACCCAGTCCACCCGCAAACACATAATTTTTATATAAAACAAGTGGAGCAACAATATCAACCATAGACGCACCACCAGTCATATTGCTGGCACTGTAAACATCAGCAATCCACATCAGCTGACGCGTTTTAGGATTTACCTTGACTATTTCGCCAGTTGTTAAACCTGCATACAAATATTTATCATCGCATATTGGTTTTTGGTTACTGGTTACAGAATTGTTTGTTGCAAAACCACTAAACACTTTGCGTTCACCGTCCCAAATAACATTTGAGTTATCTTGTGTGTATGCACAATTAGAGTTATCAGTTACAATCACCGATTCGGGAATATCAGCAATATTTTGATTCAATACTTTGACATCTGATGTATTAAAGATAGCAGTGCGAACACCTGGCAAAACAGGGTCATGTTTATCACACGCACCAAGCGCTATCAGACACAAGATAAATACAAACGACTTACGCATAATCACACCAAGAAATTAACGCAAACTTTGTGCTGTGCCAGAAATTACAGATGGAGCATCTGCGTCATTGATGATCTTATCCAACCATTTATTTGCAACATCTACATTGCCTTCGGCCAAATATTTTTGTGCAACTGTTAATGCAGCTGTGTAATAAAATGGAGATTTCTTTGTATTTAAATCAGACAAATATTTTTCAACTTCAACAGCTGACATTTCATCACCGCGAACACCAACTATATGCAATTTTGCCAAATCGCGATAATCACGACTATCTGCGTTTTTTGCCAATTCTTCTAGCTTTTTAATATCTTTGTCTAATAAGTAAGATTGGAACAAAGCCAAATCACCTGTTGCGCCAGAAGTATTCTGTGCCAACGAAGACAAAGCACCCGCATCGGCAGCATTTACAGCTGTTTCATATGCCACTGCTGTTGCCATTTTATTTGCATGATGTGTACGAACACCAATTTGAATGCCTGTTGCAACAATCAACACCAAAATAGCAGCCGTCATAATGTGTTTAGAATACTTTTTAACAAACTGCAAAGTTTTTTCATTATTAACTTCTTCCCAAACTTCGCGATACAATGCATCTTCGGCATGTTCCGCATATGTTTTTTGTGGTGCTTTTACCTTTTTGTTTCTTTCCAACATAGTAGCCATAATTATTTTCTCCTGTGCTTGATAATTATTAATTTATGGTATACTATAAAAGTTATGACAAAGGAAATCAAGGACGCTTTACCAGTTAAAAAAAATGACAGTATTATCTCTGCCCGTGGGGTCAGTGATGAGGCTGGTTTGGCTCAATACATACAAACTGTGCAAAAAATTCCTGTCCTGACAGCAGAACAAGAATATGAATACGCAACACAATGGTCCAAAGAACACAACCAAACAGCCGCAGAAAAGCTGGTCGCCAGCCATTTGCGCTTGGTTGTATCTGTGGCATATGACTATCGTAATTATGGTATTCCTGTTGGAGACTTGATTGCCAGTGGCAACATGGGATTGATGCAAGCTTTACAAAAGTTCGACCCAGAAAAGGGTTTTCGTTTCTCTACATATGCTATGTTCTGGATCAAGGCAGAAATATACGAAACTATCCTGAACAACTGGTCAATTGTTCGAATCGGCACTTCTGCAAACCAGAAACGCGTTTTCTTTAATTTATCACGCGCAAAACGCGCATTGGGAATAATGGACAACAACTTGTCCGAAGAACAAACAAAACAAATTGCAGAATATTTAGAAGTTCCTGAAAAAGATGTTGCTCGCATGGCTACACGCATAGGCGCACGCGATTTATCATTAAACGCACCTATCAATACCGAAGATGGTGGCAGTGATATCTTATCTAACATGACAGATGGACATAACACAATCGAAGAAACACTTGAACAAATAGAATTTAGAAAACGCGGATATGATTTGTTAAAAAAACATTTAGCAAAAATGTCCGAGCGCGACCGTGAAATATTGGTTGCACGCAGATTACGTCAACCTGTTGCAACACTAGAATCTTTATCACAAAAATATGGTATATCTCGCGAACGCGTACGACAAATTGAAGAACGCGCATACAATAAATTGCGTGATGCGATTCTAGAAGAAAGCGAAGGTAAAAAATAATATGTCTATTTTTAACAAAACGGTGCTTGTAGCGATGTTGACTGCATTAGCATCGCACAACGCGATTGCTTTGGAATACAGCACAGGAAATAATTCTTTAAAAATAACAGGGTACGCAACCAGCGGTATGATTAACCCAAACTTCGAAACCCCATTATTTATTGGCGATTGGCGCGTACGAACACAAATAACAAATTCTTCTTTTGAAAACACAAACTTTGGTCTGGTTTATGCACTAGACCATAATGCTTTGAACAAAGGTTACTTTTCGCGCGAAGCTTTTGGTTTTTTTCAATTTAAATCTGTCGGACGCATAGAAATTGGCTTCACAGATTCAATCGCACGCAAACTGGGACTTGGACTGCCTGATGTTGGTGGTTTGCGAATAAACGATAGACCTTTGTATAATGAAAAAATCCATTCAAACGGTCCTATTATCGCAGATACAACTTTGACTTCTGGACGCAGCAAATCTTTAAGACTAAATTTAGCATCAACTATTAATAACGGATGGCAATATGGTGTTTCTGTATCCGGCATAACTGACGATTATGATTGGGCGTTTGATGCTGGTTTAAAATTACGCAAATCTTCTGGAAAATTAAAAACCGCTTATTCTGTCGGTGCATCTTTTATGAACAAGCCCGACAATTTTGACAACGAAGTTTATACTCCTGGTGTTACTGCCGATTGGCGAACACAAATGTCTTTGGGTATGAACATGCAATACAACAGCTGGATTGTCGGTTTAACAGGTCGCTTGATATATGACCATAACCCAATTGGCGACATATCTGATGGATTTGTTGTTGGAACAGGTATCAGTTACGATGTTTTAAAATATAGTCTATCTTTGACTTATATGCTATCCGACACAGGCGTTTGGCAAAATGATATTGATGACTTTATAGACAACACTGTCGTTGCATCATTCAGATATAAATATAGCGAAAATGTTGACGGCTGGATATCTGGCGGAACAACCTCAAAAACTCCGTTCATATCCGCAGGCATGCGTATAACTTTCTAAGGAAGAAAAAAATGAATCCTGAGTTTGAAAAATTATTACAAACATTGGTGCCAGAAAAAATGCGCACAATAGCTGTTGCAAATGCAGTTGATGCCAGCGCACTAAAATCACTTTCACAAGCCCACAAAATGGGGTTTGCAACTGCTATATTGTGTGGCAACAAAAATCAAATAGAACAAGTCGCATCTGAAAATAATATTGATATTTCTAACTTTGAAATTGTTCATTGCGAAAATGAATTAGAAGCAGCAAACACCGCTGTATCATTGATAAAAAATGGTCAGGCAGATATTTTAATGAAGGGCATGATTCATACTGCTGATATTTTGCGCGCAGTATTAAATCGAGAAACAGGAATTCGTGGCGATGGAATTTTGTCGCATGTATCTGTTTTGTATTCCCCTAGATTGCAACGCAAATTATTCCTTACGGATATTGCAATGGTTACATATCCTGATTTAGAGAAAAAAGTACAGCTGGTAAAAAATGCCGTGTCTTTTGCGCATCATATTGGTGTACAAAAACCTCTGGTTGCCCCACTTTGCGCAGTTGAAACATTAAACCCAGCTATGCAGGCGACTATTGACGCACAAGCATTGCACGAAATGAATTTAACCGGCGAAATTTCCGGCTGTGTTATTAGTGGTCCAATATCTTTTGATATTGCAGTATCTGCTGATGCTGCCAAAACAAAACAATATGATGGCGAAATCCAAGGCAACGCAGACATTTTGCTGTTTGATGATATAGAAGCGGGCAATAATACAATCAAAGCAATGGTACAATTTGGAGATTGGATTTTTGGAGGTGTAATCATCGGCGCACAAGCACCTGTGATTATAAATTCTCGCTCTGACAGCGAAACATCAAAACTGTTTTCTATATGCTGCGCATGCAGTATGTAAAAGAACACAAAAAAACTTTATTTATATGGATTTTTTTCTTGCTTTTCTGCAATATCTGCCCCACAATCTTGGGGCATTTTTTAATTAAACGCAAGGAGAAACCATGAGTAATAAATGGGTATATACTTTCGGTAATGGTCAAGCCGAAGGACAAGCAGATATGAAAAACCTGCTTGGTGGCAAAGGTGCAAATTTGGCCGAAATGAACTTGGTTGGCTTGCCTGTTCCTGCAGGTTTTACAGTTACAACTGATGTTTGTGTATATTACTATGCAAACAACCAAACTTATCCTGCAGATTTGATGGATCAAGTACGCAATGGTATCGCACATGTTGAATCCATTATGGGTAAAAAGTTCGCAGACTTGGAAAACCCACTGTTGGTATCTGTTCGTTCTGGCGCACGCGTTTCTATGCCAGGTATGATGGACACAGTTTTGAATTTGGGTTTGAATGATGACACAGTAAAAGCTTTGGCAAAAATTTCTGGCAACGAAAGATTTGCATACGATTCATATCGTCGCTTTATCATGATGTTTAGTGAAGTTGTTATGGGTGCAGATATTGACCTGTTCGAACACACACTGGAACACATGAAAGAAGACAAAGGCTATAAACTGGACACAGAATTGACAGCTGATGACTTGAAAGACTTGGTTGAAAAGTTTAAAGAAATCGGTGTTAAAATTGGTAAAGTTTTCCCACAAGATCCATGGAAACAATTGGAAATGGGTATCGGCGCTGTATTCGGTTCTTGGATGAGTAAAAAAGCTATTACATATCGCAAACTGAATAACATCCCTGCTGATTGGGGTACCGCAGTTAATGTTCAAGCTATGGTATTTGGTAACTCGGGCGAAGATTCAGCTACTGGTGTATGCTTTAGCCGCGACCCTGCAACAGGTGAAAACAAATACTATGGTGAATATCTGATTAACGCACAAGGCGAAGACGTGGTTGCTGGTATCCGTACTCCACAGCCAATGAGCAAAGATGACTCTGGTCGCTTGTCATTGGAAGAAGTTATGCCAGCTGTTTATGCAGAACTGTGCGATGTTCGCGAAAAGTTGGAAAAACACTATAAAGATATGCAAGACATGGAATTCACAATTGAACATGGTAAATTGTGGATGTTACAATGCCGTAACGGTAAACGCACAGCAGCAGCTGCTGTTCGCATGGCCGTTGAAATGGTAGAAGAAGGCTTGCTGACAAAAGAAGAAGCTATCTTGCGTGTTGGAGCAGAACAATTAGACCACTTGTTGCATCCAATGTTGGATCCAAAAGCAGAAAAGAAAATTATCGCAACAGGGTTGCCAGCATCCCCAGGTGCCGCTGTTGGTCAAGCTGTATTTAATGCAGAAGACGCAGAAAAATGGGCTGCAGAAGGCAAAAAAGTTATGCTTATCCGTATCGAAACATCACCAGAAGATATCGCTGGTATGAATGCTGCTCAGGGTGTTATCACAGCACGCGGTGGTATGACATCACACGCTGCAGTGGTTGCTCGTGGTATGGGTACACCTTGTGTATCTGGTTCTCCGGACATCAAAATCGATTATGAATCAAAAACACTGAAAACAACAGATGGCACAGTTATCCACGAAGGCGACTGGGTATCTATTGACGGTGCAAAAGGTCAAATTATCGCAGGTCAAATTCCAACAGTATCTGTAGAATTGACAGGTAACTTTGGTACTTTGATGAAGTGGGTTGACGAAATCAAAACATTGACTGTAAAAGCAAATGCTGAAACACCAAAAGACGCAAAACAAGCTCGCGACTTTGGCGCAGAAGGTATTGGCTTGGCTCGTACAGAACACATGTTCTTTGACCCATCACGTATCCAAGATATGCGTGAAATGATTTTGGCTGAAGACGAAGCTGGCCGTCGTGCTGCATTGGCAAAATTGTTGCCATATCAGAAAGCTGACTTTGTTGAATTGTTCAAAATCATGGACGGTCTGCCAGTTACAATTCGTTTGATTGACCCACCTCTACACGAATTCTTGCCTCATACAGAAGCAGAAATCGAAGAATTGGCAAAACATATCGGCAAAACAGTCGAATTCATCAAACAACGCGCAGAACAATTGCACGAACAAAACCCAATGTTGGGTCATCGTGGTTGCAGATTGGCTATTACATATCCTGAAATTTGCGAAATGCAAACACGCGCAATCTTGTCTGCTGCTTTGGAATGCAAAGCAAATGGAATCCAAGTATTCCCAGAAATCGAAGTTCCATTGGTTGGCTCCAAGAAAGAAGTTGATATCGTTAAGGCCGTAATTGATGCAACTGCAAATTCCTTGTTCGCAGAAAAAGGCGAAACCGTTGAATACACAGTTGGTTCAATGATCGAATTGCCACGTGCTGCAGTATTGGCAAACGAAATTGCAGAAAGCTGTGAATTCTTTGAATTTGGAACTAACGACTTGACTCAAACAACATTGGGTATGTCTCGTGATGACACTGCAAAAATCTTGGACGAATATCGCGCTCGTGGTGTATATGTTGCAGATCCATTTGCATCTGTTGACCAGTTGGGTGTCGGTATCTTAATCAAAGACGCTGTGCAAAAAGCACGTGCAACAAAAGGCAACAACATCCACTTGGGTGTATGCGGCGAACATGGTGGTGATCCAGAATCTATTTCCTTCTTCCATCAAGTTGGTTTTAACTCTGTATCTTGTTCTCCATTCCGCGTGCCAATCGCACGTTTGGCAGCTGCACAAGCAGCGGTTAAGTTCCCAAAGAACAACTAAAAATAAATCCCCCGTTTGGGGGATTTTTAATTGAAAATATGATTTTATTTTTGTATCGTAAAAACATTGTAATCTAAGGGGATTTTTATGACAGAAGTAAAATTAAGTTTTGAAGAAGCGTATAAACAATTAATGGATTTAGTTAAAAAAATGGAATCAGGTGAATTGCCACTTGCTGATTCTGTCGCAGCTTATGAACAAGGAATTAAATTAAAAGCATATTGTGAACAGTTGCTGAAAGAAGCTGAATTGAAAATCGAAACTTTGAAAGTAAACGCATAATAATTTTTAATAAACGGATTTGTCGTGGCAGAAAAAAGCAAATTGACACCTGTGATGCAACAGTATGTCGATATGAAAGCAGAAAACCCAGATGCATTGTTAATGTTCAGACTGGGCGACTTTTATGAATCATTTTTCGAAGATGCAAAAACTATCAGTGCAGTATTAAGTTTAGTTTTAACTGCACGTGGAACTGATGGTGATGGCAACAGTATTCCTATGTGCGGCATTCCTTGGCACGCTGCGGACAATTACTTTGGTCGCTTGGTTCGTAGCGGATACAAAGTCGCGCTGGTAGAACAAATGGAAACACCTGCACAGGCAAAAGAACGTGGTCATAAATATATCGATCGTCAGGTTGTACGCGTATTAACACCAGGCACACTGACTGATGATAATTTGTTAACACCAAAATCTTCTAACTTTTTGGTCGCAGTCGTTCCAATCGGTGGTAAAAAATACGACATTGCTGGTTGCGACATTTCTACGGGTGAATTCTTTGTTGGTCAATCTTCAGAAGTATTTGACGACTTAACAAGAATTAATCCAGCAGAAGTTATTTTCCCATTTGGTAGTGCCGAAGAAAAAACAATATCCAAGATTCGTAGCGGGTTTAAATCTACACCAGTGTATGAAAAACTATATCATCGTAGCGACATAGATGTTGTTGTATCTCGTGTTTTTGGTTGTGCTGTAAATGTAGGTGAAGTTGCAAAAAATTCTGACAGTGCAATTTGTTTGTTAGCTGGTTATTTATTCAACACACAACGCGGCGCAGCAATTACTTTTCGTGCACCATATACTTTCAAATCAGGCAAACAATTATTGATTGATTCATCCACTTGGAAAAGCTTGGAAATCGATTCACCTATCAATGACGGAGGTGTTTGCTTAATCGATGTATTAGACGAAACAAATACCGCAGCAGGCGCTAGAAAATTGCGTTCTTATTTGCGTAATTTATCAGGCGATATAAATGAAATCTTGCTTCGTCAGCAACACATTTCACACTTTTCATTAAACCCTGATGTTAAATACAGTATGGAAAACATCTTGGGCACAATACCTGATGTTGGACGCGCTATTTCAAGATTGTTATCAGGTCGTGGTAATCCACGCGATTTACGCAATGTATCCGAATTTTTATGTGCACTGCCACGCGCACAAATGATGGCATCTAAATTAGACGCAGGGTTTGCACCTCTGTTTAAAAACATAAATCTGCACAGCGATATCGGCATAAAACTTAACAACGCATTGGCAGAAGAGTTACCAACATTTTTCCGAGATGGAAATGTTATCCGCGATGGATTTGATGCAGCATTGGACAGCATGCGTACACTATCACATGGTGGGCGCGAAACAATTGCTGCATTGCAATCAGAATATATAAATCAAACTGGTATAAACACTCTTAAAATAAAATATAACAATATACTTGGATATTTTATCGAAGTACCTGCCGCACGTGCAGAAGCTTTGATGAAGCCAGAATCTGGATTTATACATCGTCAAACAATGGCTGGTAATTTACGCTTTACAACCTCACGTTTGATAGACTTGGATAACGATGTTCGTAGCGCTGCAGAAAAAGCCGCAGGAATCGAAACAGAAATTATCAATGCTTTTATTGAGTCAATTCGTGAAATCGCAGATGATTTGTTAACAACAGCTGACTTGCTAGCAGATGCTGATGTATGGTGTGCGCTTACAACAGTTGCAGATAAATACTCTTGGGTACGTCCAAGCATAACTGACGATTGTGCTTTTGATATTATTGGTGGTCGCCACCCTGTTATCGAATCTGTATTGCGCAAAAATGGCGATAACTTTGTAAAGAACGACTGTAATTTAAACACTAACTCTATCGCCTTGCTAACAGGTCCAAACATGGCTGGTAAATCAACATACTTGCGCCAAAATGCAATTATTGTCGTACTGGCTCACTTAGGTTCATTTGTGCCAGCACAATCCGCCACAATTGGTATTTGCGACCAATTGTTTAGTCGTGTTGGAGCATCAGACAATTTGGCTGCTGGCCAATCTACATTTATGGTAGAAATGAGCGAAACTGCAAACATATTAAATCGTGCTACTAATCACTCGTTTATTATATTCGATGAAATTGGTCGTGGAACAGCAACTTACGATGGTATGGCAATTGCCCAGGCTGTATTAGAATATTTGAATGAATTGTGTCCTCGTACTTTGTTTGCAACACACTATCATGAATTAACAGCTTTGGTATTAAACGGCCATTTGCCAAATGTGTCTTGTTTAACAATAGATGTTCGTGAACATAATAACGAAATTATCTTTATGCATAAAATCGTATCAGGTGTTGCTAATCGCTCTTATGGTATCCAAGTAGCAAAAATGGCAGGCATGCCACAATCTGTGGTCGCACGCGCAGAATGTGTATTGGGTGCACTGGAATCAAATGAAATGTCCGTCCCTACACAAGTGGCAAAACCTCAACCACGCAAGAAAAACTCTGCAAGCGACAATGTAACACCACAGCTGAATTTGTTTGGATAATAAAAAGGAATATATAAAACTGCGGCAAGCCAACTGGGAAAAGTTAAATAATGAAATCAGGATGGATTATTTTAGACAAAGATTCTGGGCTGTTTTCAAGAACTGCCGGTGGCAAAATTGCACGAATGATTGGTACAAAAAAATTCGGGCATATTGGCACCCTGGACCCGATGGCGTCTGGGGTATTGCCTATCGCAATTGGGGATGCGACCAAGATGATTCCTTTTGTTGAAGAAAATTCACCTGCTGTCAAAGAATATTTGTTTTCATTGCAGTTCGGATTTGAAACAGATACTTTGGATATTACAGGAACTGAAATTGCACGCAGTAATATTGTACCAACAGAAGAAGATGTTTTAGCAGTACTGCCTAAACTAATTGGTAAAACAGCTCAAATCCCACCACAATATAGCGCGATACATATTGACGGAAAACGCGCTTATGATGCAGCTAGGCATGGGCAAGTGATAGAGATGCCACCTCGCGATGTTCAAATTTTTGAACTTGAATTTTTAGGCACCAAGGGCGATTCTTGGAATTTTCGTACGCGCTGTTCTACTGGAACTTATGTTCGCTCTATTGGTCGAGATATTGCAAAATTATGTAGAACATTGGGCACTGTTGATATGATAAGACGAACATTATCAGGTGGCTTTGACATAAAAAGTGCTGTAAAACTTGATTTTTTGGAAAATCTGTTTAATAATAGCGGGAGCATTGATGAAAAATTGATGCCGGTAGATTTTGGACTGGGGGACATTCCGGTTCTTAATCTGTCTGATAAAGATGCCGATTTTTATAAAAACGGTGGCTTTGTCAAAACGGTTGCAGATGACGGTTGTGTTCGTGCCTATGCTGGTAGTTCGTTTATTGGGATTGGTGTGATAACAGACGGAATCTTGCGACCAAAACGAACAATTTAATAAAGACATAAGGAAAATATAATGTCCATTACAAAAGCAAAAAAATCTGAATTGATTCAGACATACAAAGTATCTGAAAACGACAATGGTGGTTCAGTTGAATCACAGGTTGCAGTTCTGACAGAACGTATTCGCAATTTGACAGAACATATGAAAGCTAACCACAAAGACAACCACTCTAAACGCGGCTTGTTGTTGATGGTTAACCGTCGTAAGAAATTGTTGGCCTATATCAAGAAACGCAATCCAGAAGATTACGAAAACTTGATTAAGAAATTAGGTCTGCGTAAATAAAAAATTCCCCGTTTGGGGAATTTTTATTTTCTGCTCTTTGCATTATTCAAACGCAACTGACCACATGCAGAACCAATATCAGTTCCGCGCTCGCGTCTGATACGGGTGTGAATACCGTTCTTTATCAACGCATCTTGGAATCTATGTACAGCATTACCAGATGGCGATGCAAAATCACGTTCATCTACCGCGTTCCATGGAATCAAATTCACCATACAGTTCTTGCCACGCAATAAATTCGATAAATCTTCGGCATGTTCTGGTGTAGCATTAAATAATACAGTTTCTCCACTGTTATCACGATGGCCTAATAAGATATACTCAATCATCAGCTGGCGATTGTGCAAATCTGTAAAACGCCATGCTGCTTCCATAACTTCACTAATTTTATATTTGTTATTTATTGGCATTATTTGCGAACGCAATTCGTCCGTTGGAGCATGCAAAGATATAGCTAAATTAATCGGACGTCCCCATTGAATCAATCTATCGATACCAGAAACAATACCACATGTAGAAACTGTTATGCGGCGCCACCCAATCCCCATTTGAGCGTTTGCACGCTCTATAAAATCAATTACATTTTCTGTGTTTTGTAAAGGCTCACCCGTACCCATAATCACAATATGAGAAACATCATTGTTATTCGCATCACCATTTGGACGAATTGGTTTTTCTGATGCAAAATCACTGCGCAACTCCCATTGGGCGACTAAAATCTGAGCATATATTTCGTTTGCTGTCAGATTTCTTTTTAATCCAAGCAAAGTACTGGCACAGAATTTACATCCCATCGCACAACCCGCCTGAGAACTTACACAAACACTGTTGCCGTATGTTGTACGCATTAAAACACATTCGATTTGTTCGCCATCATTTAATTCTAATAAAAACTTGGTTGTTTCGCCGTCAGAAGACTCTAACTTTTTTACAATTCTTGCTGGCAAAGTATATGCGTTTTTATCAAGCTCTTGACGCAAACCCTCGGGTATGTTTTTCATTGATGCAAAGTCCGGAGCACCACGATTTAACCAATCGCGAATTTGTTTTGCGCGAAACTTTGGCTGTCCCAATTCTGTTATAAACTGTTCTAACTCTGCGTCTGTAAAATTAAATAATATAGGTTTCATAATTTATATCTGTCATCATTTATCACAATAACTGCACGACGACGCAGTTGTTTTAACTGTTGATCGGCCAAGAACATAGCTTGTTTGTATTGTGCATTTTGTTTAATTATTGTGTCTAAATTTTTATATTCTTTTGTTTTTTTAACATCACAAACTAATAACACACTGTTATCCTGCAATGAAGACCAAGTTAAATTTGATATGCTTGCTACACGTTCACGAATATCTGCAGACAATTCGTACTGCAAAGCTGTAAACTTTTGTGGAACACCGCCTAATTTTTCTGCGATTTTAATAGCATCATCACAAGACTTTGGCTTTGTTAAAAGTTTTGCAACATCTGCTGGAATGTCTGTTAAGCGGACGATCGTCATTTCAACAGGCAAACCATGCTCACGCGATAAATTCATTTTTTCTGCATTTATATCTTCAGAGCTAACACTAACCGTTGGCAAGATAGTACGCGCGACAACAATCTGCCATGCAATTTCTGCACGCAACGCATTTTTTGCCATTTGCTGTTCCAAAGCACTTAATTCGCCAAGGTTCATTTTCTTGAACTCTGTATCCACTGTCTTGTCATCTGGAACAACATTAAAGTTAGATGCATATGCAATCTTTACATTATCGTCAATGATGTTCTGCAAAGCAACACGACGATTGTCTGTCGATGTTTTTCCTTGCAGTGCCATTAACTTTGTTCTGGCTGTAATATCTGTGTCTGTTATCGGTGTGCCATTTACATTTGCAACAACAGAAGCACCATATACTGGCAACATAAACATAGACGCACACAATACAATTAAATGTCTTAGCATTTTCCCTTTCCTTTCTTAATACTGAACACCATCTATCGCCATACCTATTTTAAACTGGAATGTAGTCGTTCCAACATAGTCCTGCTTGACCGCATTGTCGCGACGGTATTGAACAGACATATAATAACAAGGATGATTATAAAATACACCACCTGTATGGCTGCGAAATTCACCAAAATTCATATTATAAATCGCATTCCAGCGCAATGCCCAACGACTTGATAACTGCAAACCTGCGCCAACAACAGCTTCGTTAACACCGCCAGCATACATAAATGTATCGTCCATATCATCAGACCATATATGACCAATATTCAAATATGTTCCAGCACTGCCAATATTAGCCATTGTTTCCATATGGCGCAATGTTAAATCATCTCTTTCTAATCTGAAACGAGACACCAAATTCAACCACTCGGAATTTCTATAACTAATACGACCAACATAGTCCGAAGGGCCATCGCTAAAACCACTATCTAAATCAACGGATTCTTTATCTGTAAAGTCATAAGATTGACCCAAGAAAACTTCTATATTATGCCCTGCTTCATTAAAAGCTGCCCAGCGCACACCATAATCTGCATATGTTCCATTTTCCCACAAATCAAACCCAGAAAAACGATTATCTGAAAACAATGTTGTATCTGTTAATATTGTACCTGCAGAATCATTATTTAACGCAAATTCATCATCCTTGATATTGCGCATAACTGTCAAACGAGCGCGTGGTTCAAGAATCTGAGTCCAATTGTTCGATGGCTTAAATAAAGGCAATCCCCATTCCAAATAACCACTTGGCAAAAAGCGAGTTTTTACACCAGAATATACTTCGCCATCTACCATTTGAGTATTGCTAAAATTATACAAATCATAACGAGTCGATAGACTTGCTGTTAATCTGTTACCACCCCATATTGTCCATGGGCTTGTTAATCTTAAGTCACCAATAATACGTTGTGATGATGTGCTTTTACCAGAAATTCCCAACATATCAGCATTAAAAGTAGCATATGTTTCTTTATACAATGGAGCTGTTTGATGTACTGCACGAATGTTTGGCAGAATATTTCCATCAGGCGCAGAATGATTACCTGTTGCTTCACGCAGCTCTTGGAATATGTGCATATCCGCAACAACATAACTACTTTGCCCAAATACTTCTAGTTGTGCACCCGAATCCAAATATGGCTGAGAATCATAGAAACCATATTTCTGCAAATATGTTTTGTCCGATGTGCGTTCCAAGAATATTGTCGCACGCGCATTTTCACCCAGCTCTATAACATCGTCATTGAAAATATGCCAACGGTTTTTTCCTTCTCTGTTATGAGTGAAAGAACCTGTTGTTCTAAACTCTGAATGAGAGGAATTTAAACGGTGTTCTAATTGGAACAACGGGTTTTCTTGGGTTAAGTAACCAAATGTAAATGTCATGTCATGAGTTTCTGACAAGGCCAAATACAAAGGTAGGTTTATTTGAGTTCCCATTTTGTTGGTAGAACCCATATCTGGCATCAACAATCCTGTTTTATACTTGATACCAGGATCCGGCATCTGCATATAAGGCAACCAAAAAACAGGTACATCATAAGCATAAAATACAGGATTGTAAAAATACAATTTTCGCGCATCCATTTTATGTACAATTTTTCTTGCCCAAACATCCCAAGCATCACCATACTTGTCGCAATTTGCACATGCTGTAAACATCGCATTGCGTGCAATAGTTATACCTTCACCACGTTCTATACTATCTGTTTCAACAAAAACATGTTGTCCAAGCCAAATTTGTATATCTTTACCTTGTAAATCTTCACCTTGGCCAGAAATATAAGAATCTACCAAAGTCATACGCTGACCAGACTGGTTTGTAATTTCGGTATTACCAACAGTCTTTATTTCTTCTGACTTTACATTGTATTCGATTTTATCTGCTACAATTAAACGCGGTTCTTCCATATTAACCGCCAACGCATGTGCAGACGCATACGACAAAAGAAAAAACGCTAAAAATGAATTTATTTTTTTCATTTCTTTGACAACACCATAAATATCCCACAAAACAAAGCAACAATCCCTATCGACAACAATGCAAAACCTGTCAAACTACCAATCATGTTAGACAAGGACATATACAATGCCATAACACTAGCCATAGACGCAACCGCAACAACCGGTGCGAAACTAGCACGACGACGCAACAAACTAGAACGCAATAAGATAGTTGCACACAGCACAGCCAAAACCAAATTCATCAGAGGTGTCAAAAAGCGATTGCATAATTCTGTTAAGACCATTTTATGACGTTTGTATGTTTCTGCATCAAACACGACACGCAACAACTCCATCGTTGGGATACGGCGAACCCGGAATGAATTATTCGCATTTTTTTCAACAATATTTAAATCCATATCGAAAGTATCAAAAGTCCCTGTAACCGTTTGATTACCACTAAATTGCAAAGCACCATTTTTCATAATCAAAGACAAACCGCGAACTGTTGTTACAAGCTTGCCCGTTTCTGCAAAAATAGTATTTGTAGATTCAGAATGACGCATATCAGACAACATTATCTGATTCAAATCATGGTCTGAAACGCGTTCTACATAAACAACCAAACCGTCAGAAATTTCAGTAAAAGCACCTTCTTGCAATTTCATATGCGCCATACCATACTTCATATTCCATTGCATATCATAAAACATTGACTGACTTTGTGGCACAACAACCGTTGTAAGTAACAAATTTAAAACAGTCAAAACACACCCCAGTTTTAGTGCAGGTTTTGCAATTTGCACCGGCGACAAACCTGATGCCGCCATAACAGTAACTTCGTTATCAGAAATCATTTTGTTATACACAAATATAATCGCGATAAAGCAGACAAACGGCATCACAATCGACGCGATAAAAGGTATCATTAACGATGTCAACCCTAGAAAACTGCCTAAATCAATACCATACTTTAACAAAAACTTCATCATGGACATGATTTGCATCATCCATGCCAGTCCTGTCAAAACCAGTAACAACATAACGAAAACAGCGACCAGTTGACGCGAAAAATATCTGTTTAAAATCTTCATGTTATACAAAGTATAAAATATAACTTCATAGTTTTCAAGGCATAGATACAAATGAAGTTATATTCAAATTATTAAGAACTTTTGATGACTTTATACCAAGATTTTGCGTTTTTCTTGGTGTCTTCCCACAGTGTTTTAATATCATTTTGTATATTCGTACCAAATTCAGTTGAAATCGCACCGCCCAAATCATTGGCAATATTGCTTGCATTTTTAGCCAACCACCATGTTAGCGCCGAAACCAACATTATCACCCAAACATTTTGATTTGAGATATCAGGAGCCATATTAACTGTATCAACAGTAATTATACCTGATAACAAAGTAGTACATATAGCAATCACAATAGACAACACTACAAAATGCAATGCAGCATTTACAAAACGTTCGAACTGAGCCTTTAGGCTTTCTGCGCTAAACAGCTTTACAAAACCATTATAAATGTTACCTACTATCCCCTTGTGAGTAGTTTGATAAACACTTTCCGACACAGCAGTGAACGGCAACATAATCACAGATAAGAACAAATCTGCAATTACCCCAAATGCTATAAACGCAAATTGCCATGCTAAATAAATAAAACCAATTACAAGCCCTGCGCCGCACAAAAAGGCAAAAAAGCTATTACCTATACCATACCCCATCCAGTCCCAACCCACACTGATTGCAGTATAAGAAAAACTTGATATCTTGGTTGGCACACACATAATACTTGCCGCAATCTTAGGGTCTTTTAGTAGATTATATTCAGAAATATTATTTTTTACATGTTCTGTGATAGCAGCACAAGAATCATAAATTTCTGTCTTTAAAATAACATCAGTCGATTCTAGTATTAGATTTGAAAAGCTTGATGAAAGTTGCAATATCGGTGTAACAACCATCATAAACACTTCTACTGGTCCATACAGCAAAATAGATACCCACAAGGCGGCCTTGAAGCCTTTTTTAGCAATATCTGTAAACTTTTCTTTTGCATTATTCTGACCGCTAATCACAGTATCTGCTTCTAATGCCATCCAAAAGCCGAACATTATCATAATAAACAATGTAACAAATCTAACCAATGAAGAATCTAGAATCTTGGCAATCATAGAAAAAGCATTCATAAAAGAAAGACCTACTTTTGCTTCTATAGGAACTGTGTTTATATTTTTTTTGGCTTGATCGCGATAATTATTTAAGTCTGATGAAAATTGTTCAATAAATGCCTGACGATTATTATCTGTTGCCCAAGTACCAAAATCTCCGATATCGCCAGGACCTGCAGAACCACCGCCTTGTAAATTAGATGTTGCAGAAAAAGCAGGTATGCAAAGACAAATTGCTAAAACAGCAACCATTACTTTTGGCAAAAATTTTCGCAACAACTTTTTCATTTTTTAATCCATATTATCCATTACCATCTTGGTCAACTTTACTGGCAAATTAAACATCTGTTTTCCAAAATCCTTTATCCAAGAACCAAAGTCGAACAATTCTTTTGAATCCTTGCCTAATAACTTATCAATTTTTGGACTAATTGCATAGAAATACAAGAAGAACAAACAGCCCATCAACAGTAAAAAGTCCCAACCGTTCTCCATAAAATCAAACGCACCTGGATATGTTTTTTCTACCACTTCTTTGCGCTCGTAAAAGCATTCTAAAAACTTTTCTTTATCCATTTCGCCATCATCTAGTGCCACGCGTTCACACTCTGAAAACACATTCATTACCGCCATAGTTTTAACATCTGGGTTTTCTGATCCTACCCCCAACATAGGTGGCAATATAGCATTATAACCATCTTCTTTTGGACCTGGGAAATATGTATCTGCCGCATATGAAACTGTAGCATATATAACCAAAACTTTTAGTGTGATTGCGACTATCCTTACCGCACTAGATACAAGCATATCAATACCCTTGCCCAGCAAACCCTTGGCAGCACTCCAAGTACCTTCAAATGCATACGCAGCCAAAAGCAACGGCATAAAGATTATTACAAACACCAACTTGAAAACAACGGTTAATATTTCAAAGAATAAATTAAACCCTATTATCAAAAACATTAAAACTAAAGCCAGACCAGCGACCCATGTCATTGCGCCACCACCCATGCCTAGCCACGAATAATTCATCAACGCAAATCCACCAGCCGCGCCCGCTAGCATCACACTGTTAACATTGCTTACGATACACATAAGTGGCTGAACAATTGGATTCAAAAAGTCTTGCGGTTTCTCTTCTTCTGAACTTTCTTGCATTGCGTAACATTTCGCAGAGTTACCAATCCCCGTAACCGCCATTGACATCTCTGTTCCAACCAACATAACAGGTGTTATTGTCATTTTGGACAAAAGCCTTAATGTATGTACACCACCAGCACTTGTCGAACCAATCAAGACCGCAACAATCAATACACGCACACCTTGTTTCCAAACCTTGTCGAACCAGCCTTTGAATTCAAGATTTTTCTCGTGTGAATCAACTCTTGTTGCAACCGTTGCGGACTTATACAAATGAGAAATCGTATGTGTTGTCAGGAAGATACCAAAACCAATAGCCAACAGTATTAACAAAGCGTTTAACATTGCATTCCAAAAACGGTCTGTTGCCAACCCTAAAACACTAAACAATTCAGACACATAACTACACAAAAAACAACCATTTGCCGTTGTAATATCACCGTTTTGCACACCTGCAGCTAACAAAAAGTTATCTACACTAGTATAAGTCAAAGATGCGCCTGACAAAGACGAAGACAAATACCATATGCCAACCCCCAGCGCAACGCACCACAATATAACTTTGACGCATATTAAAATAAGCTTTTGCTTTAGCACTATTTACCGCCCTTCTTGTCGCCTTTATCTTCTTTTGGTTTGTCTTCTTTTGGCGTATCTTCTTTTTTACCTTCTTTTTTATCTTCTTTATCTTTACCACCGCTAAGAATAGTTTTGCCTACACCTGTAACAATCTTGAACGCATCCTCGCTTAGAACCATCAGGTTATCAGCCATTTCATCGCCATGCTTCTTGTTTTCTTCAACAGAAAATGCAGACATTATCATTTGAGATATCTGAGGAATCTGCTCAAAGATATAATTCACAATATACATCAAAGCAATACAACTCAGCAATTTTATTGATTGCAAATTTGAAGCATTTAAATCTTCTCCATATATCTCTCCACTAAGAATCGATTCCATCAATACAGACGCATCAACACCACTTGGAGAGAAGAACTTTGCCAAGATAACTACTATGACCGTATATGTTATAACTACTGAAGCCAGTGTAACAATTGCGTTGATTAAATTCTTAATCTGAGCCGCACCAACTTTTTTTCCAATATTATTAAACCACTTTGGCACATCATCAACACCTTTGAAAATCATCATCACCAAAGACAAAGGAAAGAAAAATGCAAATAAAGCCATCGCCAGTATCGTATCTACAAAATAACAACAATACCTGAAAAACAGCTTTAAGAAAGCCCAGGAAATATATACCCCCATAAAAAACAATAACAAATGCTGAAAAATCGTACCAACACCAACCCAGTCCTTCCATATAAAGGCATTATCCATAACAGCAAAACCTAGCTTTATATAACCCTGAAACTGCGTTATTGTCGCTTTCATTAACTGAATTATTTTATCTCGTAATTCTGGTCGATAAAAACCAACATCTTTCATTTCTATTGGTTGATATGTTACCTTTTCTTCCACCTGACTTTCTGTTAATTTAAGCATAGATTGAGAATACGCAATTGTAACATCCGTAATAGGCTCAAAAATAACGATCGATATAAACCGCGGAAACTTTATTCCCAAGCCAAGCAAACCAAGCACTACGACTGAATTTATAAATACTTTTTGTACAGTTTTTTTATAAAAAGGATCTTCGCCACCCCTTTTTATATTTTTTACTATGGCAGAAACCACAAAGACCGCGAACAATATAAAGAACAGTGTTAAACACAAACTTGAAAAAGCATCGTACATACCGGCAGCAGCAAGAGATACTATTTGAAAGAGTTTGTCAAAAACAGTGCAACCCCAGCACTGCACAATTCCATCCGATAAAGAACCCAAGAATCCTTCCATTATTTTTTAGCCAATTCTCTATATTCTTTTATTTTATCTTTTAAAGCTTTTATTTTCCTCCAAGTTGTCTTTGCATCGTTAGTAACAGTATTATACATACCGTCCATACCCTTGCCAACATACATATCCAACTGTTGACGAGTTAAATCGAATATCTTGTACATCAAATAAAATGCTAGGATTGCCGACAACCACAAAACCGAATGTTGCCCAAAACCAAGATCACTTGTTGCTTGTGGCAGATTTCCAGAAGCAGAACCACCTGCTGCCACAACAAACACAGAAGAATTCCAGCGGAACAAAGCATTTATAACAGCTACATTAATAGACAAGATAAAAGCACAAGCAATCATCGTTACTATCAATTGTTGTAAAGCCTTGGTAACCCCGGAAAATGCTGGCCATATATCTAACCATTTTTCATTGCTTTTGAACACATATGTCAAAACATAGAACGGATACAAAATAAGCTGTATGCCGAAATTAAATATACCTTGGATAACTAGCAATGTCATAAAAATATTACTTCCAACAAATGTAAATATTAACAATATACCAGTAATAAGATTTAAAAAGTTTTCCCCACCATGCGGAATCAAAGTAAGCATTCCACGCAAACCAGTTGTCAAAAATTTATACCCCTGTTTGATAACCTTGTTATTAGCTTGCGCCAAATCTGAAACAGGTTGAGTTAAAAATTCACAAGACTTTTTCGACACCCATTCTTTGGCCAGAACTTCTGGTGGACATTCTGCTTTTTTTACACTTGAGCCAATACCTTTGCTATTAGAAATAATGTATTGGGTATATAACGAGCCAAATTCTAAAAATGGATTTACCAACCAGTTTGTTAAATATAATGGCTTTAACTGCAACAAAAACATCGTCGCAACAAGTACACGCACACCTGGTTTTACAACATTTTCAGCTATCTTGGTTGCAGTTATATTACCTTCTATTAATTCGCCACCTTTGGAAAAACCAAAAAAAACCACCCACTTAGAAGGCAAATACATTTTTATAAGAGTTATAGCCACTGAAAATGCAAAAAAAGTCCATATAAAGATGTATATAACACCCTGATGATTTTCGCCTTGAACAAAAAATTCATATATTCCTGTTGCAACTAACATTAACGAATCCAGCACCATCGGAACAAAAACCGAAAAATCTAATGCCTCTACTATATCGGCTGCAAACGACACAGAAGGCGTAAAAAAGCCCGCAAAAACAAGCAACAATAAAGATATTTTTTTTATAAAATTCATTCTCTCTACATCATTTATGATTTCAATTATATCACATTTGGGACAAAATATGATATACTTAAAAACAATGAATCGATTAAAAAAATTTTGGATAGTGTTTTTATCGTTCCTGCCATTTAGTGCAGGTATTGCTTCACCCCTTGCGCTTACTGCTTTTACGGGCATTGGATCTATCGTAGGATATTCAATATACAGATCTTTTTCGCCAGTTAACATGTCCGAATCGCTACAATTCTTTTCAGGGTGCTGGTCATGCCAAATGTTTTCAGATGTTTTATCGTCTATGTCTGTACTTTTACCTCGTGTATATAACGCTATTGGGCAATCTATTGTACCTATTGCAATTGGGCTAACTATAATATGGCTTGTATGGACTTTGATGTACGGCATGTTAAACGGCAAGGTTGAAGAACCTTGGAATATTGCAGCAAAATTCGGTAACCATTCTTTGAAGCTGGCTTTTGTGTGTATGTTATTGTTTATACCATTACCAAAACTGATAACAGATGTCGCAATAGAACCTATTTTTAATATTGGCCTTACTATGAATCGCATGGTGGCACATGACGATGACTTTGATGTGTGTATTGTATCAACAGCAGCGGCAGATCCTTTGACAAGCGACTATAACGCCGCAAAAAATGGTGCTTTTTCGCCAAAACTTAGACATCAATTAGTTTGTGAAATATCTGCAATCCATCAAATGACAGGGCTTGGTATGACAATCGGCTGGACAATGCTTAATATGGCATTCGATTCGGACTATATGCATAAAATTATGTGGACCATACCAATATGCCCAAATGTTATTTTATTTTTTGCGGGCGCAACAATATTGATGCTGTTCTTTATGGCACTGGTGCCGATACCAATATATTTCCTGGAAGTATTTGTAAAATTATCTATGGACTTGGTCATGTTACCTTTGATGTTGTTGGCATGGCTGTTCAAAGACTGGAAAATCTCGCTTGCTGGCGTTGGAAAATCGTTACGTTCAATCATTGATAATACCATATCTGCCACACTTGGCATTGCAATAACAGGTGTTTTTGTATCCTTTGCTATTATGTTCTTGAATGCTATTTTTGGGGACTGGGCGGGTGCAGATGCACTTAATACCGCAATACAACAAAACGATTCGAAATTCTTGATGGATGCTTTGTTATTGAAAAAATCTGGCGACAACACAGTTAATAGTAGCTTGATTACAATTATATTATTAGGACTGTTTTTGACTATGTTTATGACTATGATTCCCGCACTGGTCAAGTCTTTGTTCAATGTTCAGATATCAACCGAGTATTATGAAAAAATAAAAAACCATACAAAAATTTTGTGGGAAGATGCTAAAAAATGGTACGAAAAGATGAAAAATTAAAAAATCAAGTGCTTTATTTAACCTAGCCCCCTTTTTTGTATCTTCCGAATCTGATATAATTCTCAGTGATGAAAAAGTTTCCGATTCTTTATTGGCCACGCAAAACAACTGGGGATAACGAATACCAGTTGGCACGTAAAGTTATAAACAACTCGACCGGCGTGATGCCAGAGGTATGTAACGACGACAAAGACATTTCCGAGATTTTGGAACAAAATCCAAATACAACAATCTATATGCCTGTTTTTTGTGGCTCTACCGGGTGGTGGGGTGAATTGCTTGGTAGCGATGCTGTGGTCAGCGATAAGCTGATTATCTCTCCGGAATGCCAGTTAATGGTTATAGAATCTCAGAAGAATGCGAAACCACGTGGCGCAAATCAGTTGCTTGCCGCAGAAATCTATCCAGCTAGTGGATTTTTCAAGAAAATGAACTCTGGCATTGCCACAGTTGCAGATATGCTAGCTACTGACACAGGCACAATATTGGCTCTATTTTCTGGCAAAAATCAAAATCAGTTTATAAACATCCTGGAATCTACAGGAAATTCTTATCTGGGATGTATTGGTCGATATTAATATTAATATGTTAATATTGCTTGATTTCTATAAAATTCCTTGTATAATTCACGGGCTAAAATTCTAAAAAAGGGTAATAAAATGAAACAAGGAATTCATCCTGAATATCATGAAATCAACGTCACAAGAACAGACGGCAAGACAGTAAAAATGTACTCTTCTGTTAAAAAAGACTTGGTTTTATCAACAGATAACTTGAACCATTCTGCATGGACAGGTCAACGTTCAAACGCTGGCGACAAAGGTCAACGCGCTGCAGAATTCAAAAGCAAATTTGCTGGCTTTAATTTCTAAAATTAACTTTCGTCTGATGGGGGCAGCGACATGGAATTGTTGATAAAAGGTTCTACCGAATTAAACAAGATGTTTATGGCATTGCAACGCACAGCTTCTGGTTTGCGTCGCGACTTTGGTGAAGTAGAAAACCTGCAACAATCTTTGCGTGGTGCTCGTGATTTCGTACAAAAAGCATCTGCGAGAATCGAAGAAAGCATTTTATCCGACTTGTTGTTAGTTCGTCCAAATGCAGGGTTACTAACACCAAACACAACACATGCTGGTGATGGTCGTGATGAATTTGTTTTGGCTTTGTCAGGTGCATCGAATTTTGTTCGTGCTAACCCACACTTTGCAATCTCGCTGGCTTTGCGTTCAAATGACGAAACAAAGATTGCTTTGGTGTATTCACCTATTGACGAAAGATTGTACTATGCAGAAGCTGGACGTGGTGCTTATGTCTTTTCCGCTTTCCATTCTGCACGCATCAAGGTTTCAAACCTATCCGAAGAATCTGATTTAACAATTGCTTATAATACATCTGACAACCGCCCAATGATTGGCGATGGTCGCGTATCAGGTTGTCCTGCATTGGATTTGGCTTGGGTTGCAGCAGGAAAATTTGATGCATATGTATCAGACCCACTGGATTATGCAGAAATCGCAGCAGGTGATTTGATTTTACGCGAAGCAGGTGGTCGAATAGAAATGATGGCAGATTTGGTTGCCACAAACGGCAAAGTAGAATTATAAAAAATCCCCCGTTTGGGGGATTTTTTTATTCGTATCTTAAACTGTCGATTGGGTTTAGTTTTGCCGCCTTCATCGCTGGCATAACACCAGAAGACAAGCCTACTATGACCGCAACAGATACAGATAAAACAACTGGCCATATACTGAACGGAACACTATACCCAAGTATAAATCGCCCTACCCCCTGCGACAATCCAACACCAACTATAAGACCTATCATAGAGCCTATAAATGAAATCAGTACAGATTCTGACAAGAATTGAATTATTATCATTCGTTCGCGTGCACCAATAGCCTTTCTAATACCAATTTCACGTGTGCGTTCGGCTACTGATACAAGCATCATATTCATAATACCTATTGCGCCAACTAACAAAGACACCGCCGCAATCGCAATCAAAAGCAACTTTAGATAGCCGGTAACTGTTGTCATTGTTTCCATTACTTGTTTCATATCCATAATCTGAAAATCATCTGCTGCGTCTTCTTTTAATCTGTGTCTTTGACGCAATAACAATGTTATCTGCTCGATAGCTAGGTTATTATCAGACTCTGCGAACAATTTTAAAGCTACCATATTTACAGAATTTGGAAAACGACTGCCCTGCAAACGCTTTTTCAAAGTTGTAATTGGAATAATAATCATATCGTCTTGACTGCCCATAGCAGAATCACCCTTGGCCTTGGTAACACCAATAACAACAAACGGGGTGTTTTGAACACGAATAACTTCACCAACAGGGTTCTTTGGCAGTCCAAGCTCTTCTGCTGTTTCTGGTCCAATTACCGCATATGTAGATGCATTTCTGACCGCCGACATATCGAAGAATGTTCCGTATTCTATTTCAATATTTTGAACGGTTGCATAATCAGGATAAACACCAACCATTGATGTTCCCCAGTTCTTGTTACCATAAATAGCCTGAGCTGCACCATTTTGCACAGGTGACACAGCCATAACATCCGGCAATTTGCCAATAAATTCTGCGTCTTGGATTGTCAAAGTGTTGCGATTACCAGTTCTGACACCTGCCTGTTGAGCAGCCCCAGCACGAATCATAATAGTATTTGTTCCAAGTGATGAAAACTGATCTGTAATAGACTTTTGTACAGTTTCACCCACAGCAACCATTATAACAACAGCCATAACACCAATAATAATACCCAAAACCGTTAAAAAAGAACGCACCTTGTTACCACTGATTGACAGCCAAGATTCTTTCAAAATATCATTTATTGTCATGTTTAAATCCTCCTGCCCTAATTATAAACCTCTATCATCTTTTGGAATCTTGCCATCATAATTTATTCTTCCGTCACGAACGTGTATTAATCTATTTGCGTATTTCGCAATATCAAATTCGTGCGTAATCATTACAATCGTTATCCCCAAGTCTTCATTTAACTTCTTAAAGAATTTTAAGATTTCATTACCCATTTTACTATCCAACGCACCTGTTGGCTCGTCCGCTAGAATTAGCTTTGGATTTCCTGCTAATGCACGGGCAATAGCAACACGTTGCTTCATACCACCAGATAATTGTGTTGGTAAATAACTTTCAAAATTCTCTAAACCTACACGCTTTAACATTTCACGAGCGCGTTCTATTCTTTCTGACATTGGCAAGCCACGATACATCAAAGGCAACATAACATTATCCAATACACTACGCTTTGGCAGCAAGTTAAACTGCTGAAAAACAAACCCGATATATTCGTTTCTTACAACCGCCAGCTCGTCAGTGGTTAAACCTGTTACATCACGTCCATATAATTCATACACACCCGAAGATGCTGTATCCAGCGCACCTATGATATTCATACAAGTTGACTTACCTGAACCACTGGGGCCCATAATTGCAACAAATTCACCAGACTTAATTGTAAAGTTTATATCAAACAACACTTGCTGTTCGCCCCCCAATTCCAGAGGAAAACTTTTGTTAATATTATTTAAAGAAATTATTGTTTCTGAAGTTTTTTTCATACTCTCTCTCTTGTACTTACTTTGTATTATAACATTTTTATACAAAAAAATCACCGACATTTGTCGGTGTTTAATCATATGGGTTTTCTGCTTTATCATACTCTATCACTATTGGTAAATGCTCCCACTTTAGGGCGGTCGCTAAACCACGACGCAAATAACGAGTGTATGATTCTGGAATATCAGAAGCACCACCAACATTTATTGTTATCTTCATTGGATGACGACCCGTTTGACGAGCAAACTTTATCTTCATAGGTCTTTTCAAACGAGATAGAGGTGGCTGTCTGTCTGCAACCAGCTTTTCAACAATTCTGTTAATTAAACTAGTCGGAGCTTGAGCCATAGAAATATCCCACTGTTCGTAAATTCTGCGGAACATATTCTGAACACCTGTTCCTGTTTCTGCAGATACAGCCAATATCATAGGCTTTATAATCTGATGGAAAGAATTTGAAAACTGATGTTTTAGCTTTAATAGCTTTTCATCGCGCAATTCCGGTTCTACCAAGTCCCACTTATTCAGTGCAACACACAAAATCTTGCCCGCATTATATACACGAGCAGCAATTCCAAGTGCTTGATTTTCTATATTCTTGGTCGAGTCTACCATCAAAATAACAACATCGGCCTTGTCAATTGCATCCAAAGACTTTAAAGCAGACAATGTTTCAACATCATCTGTAACACCAGCCTTGCGACGCAAACCAGCTGTGTCCATCAAAACAATATCACGACCATAAAATTTAGTTGGAATCTTTACAGTATCGCGTGTAACACCAGGAGCGTCCATAACAATCTGTCTTTTTTCGCCCAACACACGATTTACAAATGTAGATTTACCAACATTAGGCTGCCCCAATACCGCAATCTTGATACGATTATCCGCCTGCTGTTCTGGTTGTTCTATTTCTTCTGTTTCTGTTAAGCCAGATATCTTGTCCAAAAAGTCAAAAACTGTATCAAATCCGCGTTTATGTTCTGCAGAGATTAGTACAGGTTCACCAAAGCCCAACTTATAAAAGTCATGAACATTTGATAAGCGCTTTTCCGATTCGCTTTTGTTAACCAACAACAACACCGGTGCGCGAGTTTTACGCTTTACCAAACGAGCCCAATCAAGATCTTCATTAGTTAGACCTGTGCGACCGTCAACAACAAACAATACTGCATCAGATTCCGCAATAGCAGTAAATGCCATATTTGTCGAATCTAGCGCAATGCCAGAACGCGCGTTTTCCAAGCCTGCTGTGTCATACAGCGTATATGGACGGTTGCGAAACATGCCTGATATTGTATCGCGTGTAACACCTGGTCTGTCATGAACCAGCGCATCACGAGTGCCTGTCAAAGCATTAAATAATGTGGACTTACCTGTATTTGGACGTCCTGCAATTGTTACTTTTATCATTGTTTTTTCCATTGATTTTTTATAATTATAAAGCAAAAATATAAATAATCAAATGGGGCATGAATATGAAACGAAAATTAAAAAACGCATTGAAACATATACACGACATTATCGTTAACCCAAAGCGCTATTTTACAAAGATTGTTGCTGATGGAAACATGGAAGAATCTATGTTAAAAGCTTTCTTGTATGGATTACTGGGTGGTGTACTGGTCTTGCTTATCAGACTAATTGGCGGCGCATCTATCACACTGGGCTCGATATTTACTGCAATTATCATAGTTCCAGTATTGGCTGTCGCTTTGCTGTTTGTTATGGGCGGACTTTTAATGTTGGTATCTGAAATCACTGGTGGCGAACGCGATTGGGAAATCGCAATCAAGGGGTTGGCTTCGGTATTCTTTATATACCCTGTTATCTTAGTTTTAAATGCCTTGGCATTTAATTGTACATCTATATGGGTTATCAGCCTTGTTGTTGATATCTATGTATTATCATTGTTCTATAATATATCTTTGTATTGTATGCGCGGAAGACGCGGTAGTGTGTTAATCGTTATCGCTATTCTGGCATTGTTCTTGTTTACAGTATATGCAACAGATTATAGAATTGGCTGGTTTATGCTTAAGAACGCAGGCGCAACCCTAGCTTGCTTGGTATAAAAAAAGAAATCCCCAAATTGGGGATTTTTTTTATTTTGCTGGTGCAATTATAATTGATTTTGTTCTTTCGTCTGGTTTTGACTTTGATTCCATAACACCCTTGTCACCAACAATTTCCATTATATGAGCAAACAATTCTGGAACTGCATCCTTACCACGAGCCAACACACGCTTGTTACCCCTGGTCATAACAGAAACTTTTACTTTGTTGCCTTCGGCCAAAAATTCAAAAACTTTCTTCATTTTGATATTCAGGTCGTTTTCTTCAATAAAAGGTTTTACCCAAACATCTTTTAATTCTGTTGTTTTTTGATTTTTACGAGCTTCGGATGCGCGTTTCTTTTGTTCATACTTGAACTTGCCGTAATCCATAACCTTTACAATAGGCACAGGTGCGTTTGCATTCATTTCTACTAAATCAACACCTTCGTCTGACGCAATCTGCAATGCCTGATTAAGTGGCATAACACCCAAATTTTGTCCTTCTGAACTAATTACCTGTACAGTCTTGGCTGTAATTTTATTATTTATACGTGGTCCCATATCACGGCGATTATCACGATTGAATGTAGGTTTAATGTTAAGCTCCTTTGTTAAACATAAGAGAATTATTAACAAAATCTACGCATTTTTCAAGATATTTTGCATATTTTGCAATGCATTCCAAACATCTCTTTTAGCTGCAGGTTTAAGTATCAAATAATTAGGATGAAAAATAGGTACCAATGTAATACCACTCTCAAGAACAGTTGGTACACCATGTGATTTAGCTAAATTTATATTTGCATACTCTGACGCAGGCAATGTGCCAAGCGTCAAAATAACACTTGGTGCCAGTAACTCTATCGCTTTGTTTATAAACGGACGCGACAAATCTAGTTCTTCTCTTGAAGGAGAACGGCCACCTGGTGTGCGCCAAAACAGCATTGGAATAATAGAAACATCCGCACGCGATAAACCAATTGCATTTAACATCTTGTCCATCAAATTACCAACTTCGCCAGATAGTACGGTACCAGATGCATCATCATCTGAACTTGGTATATCTGTCAAAATTAATAATTTACCCTGTCCTATGTGTGGCAAAACCGTGTTCGTAGCAACACTTCGCAAAGGATGATTAAACTCTTGTATCATTCTGCTCAAAGCTTTTATATCAGTTGGACGCGATGCCATAGAACGAACAGTATCCAACGAAATGGACTGCACAGGCGCAATTGGTGGCACAACCGCAGACACAGAACGTCCAGGCATATTAACCATTGCCTTTTCCTCTTTCTGATTTTGTGAAGCATATGGTGCAACAGTAACATTTTCAGTCAGTTCCCACTGCACCCCTGCCAAAGATAAATCACGCAATGCGTCTTTGAACATTTTTGTTTTTCCTTGATTTTTCAAACGTTTCATTATACAATATAGCACGAGCAACAAAAACTCAAGGGAGTATTTTCATGAAAATTAAAAATATTGCTATGTTGGCAGGTATTGCGGGCTTGTTGGCCGCATGCGGTGGTTCTATTGTTGAACCAGCTGACTTGAACGATCAACGCGTTTTCTTTGATTTCAACTCTGCTGAAATCTCTAAAGAAGCTAAAAACAACTTGTTGGGTCAGGCTTTGTATATGAAGAATCACGAAGATGTAAAAATCCAAATCGCGGGTAACTGCGACGAACGTGGTTCTACAGAATATAACTTGGCTTTGGGCGCACGTCGTGCAAACGCGGCTAAATCAGTTATCGTAAACGATGGTGTTAGCGCAAAACGTATTTCTACTATCTCTTATGGTAAAGAACGCCCATTGGCAAAAGGTTCAGGCGAAAAAGTTTGGAAAATGAACCGTAATGCAACAACAACTGTTAAATAATAGTTTTTGTTTAAAATTGCGCCCCATTTGGGGCGTTTTTTTTATTTGTATTATATATTGACAAACTATATTTTTTGTATTATTATGCAAATGTGTCTATAATACAAAACTCTTTTAATAATTTTGCAGACAACATACTGCCTGTTGGCGGTTTTGTCCGCAGATTGCCATACATAATCGTTTTCAAAGCAACGCATTGGTGTTGGTATAATTGCCCACACTGTTGTGAAAACGCAGGTCCGCACAGACCACGCGAATTCATGCCAGAACAAGTTATTAAATACTATACAGACCAAGCAAATCAAGACCCTCAATTCAGCAAATCTATCGTCTTGACAGGTGGTGAGATTATGTCGGCATATAAATTTGGACCAAAAGACTACGTACCAAATATTATGAAACATATTATGGACAAAAATATTGGTCTTGATATAAAAACTAATGGAGCATGGGTACGCACAAACCTTAGAGAACAAATTATCGATGATTTTACAGATATGGCACAAAAATATCAAAAATGGGTATCTTTGTTTCAAATTTCTTTGTCTATGGACAAATATCATCCGAATGCGCTTGAAAACAATATTCAAATCATCCGGGAACTAGCAAAATCTAAAAACGACAGAATTATGTTGCATATATCAGGTTTTAACGACCAAATAGATGTAATGAATGATTTTGAAGAAAAATTAAAACAAGACAAAGAATTAAAAGTAGAGTTTTTACAAATGCTATCTACAAATTCTGCCCCTATTCCGGTGATTGTTATAAACGATGGCGCTGTTATTTTACAAACTTCTACGAACGCACAACTGTTTAATGGTGGACGTGCTGCAAACCTGACAAACGCAAAGAAAATAGAATACCCTCAATTCAGCTTTGCTAACAGCGATGGTTGCCTACTAATGGCATTCGACACAATGGGAAATGTAACACTTGGTGAAAACTCTGGGCGTAAAATTCACGCAAGATGGCGCGACAAACAGGGCAATCCACGTCCTTTGAAAGATATTAGACGCGACTTGGTAAAAAATGCCCAATACGAAGAAATCAGACAAATACTTATTGACACAAAGAACTCGTTTCTAAGATAACAAAAAAGCCGGCTTTTACCGGCTTTTTTTAAACAATTTTATTTTGTTATTTTTTCAACTAATTCAAACAATTGATTCCGATTAGAAAAAGACAAAGTTATACTACCTGCCCCACCCCTGCGTTCGGACAATTTAGCACCAACACCCAAAGCCTTTGATATCTTTTTTTCAATATCACGCACTGTTGCAACATCTATTGTTTTTGCGGTATGTTTTCTAGAAGTTGTCGCACGCGGACCAGCCTTGACCAAACGCTCTGTATTAGAAACAGATAATTTATCTGCAATAATTTTATGTGCCAGTTCTTCTGGATTTTCCGCAACAGCAATAGTACGCGCATGAGAAGCTGATAAATCTCCCTGCTCTACCAAACTTTGTACAGAGTCTGGTAATGATGTTAAACGCAACATATTACGAATATAACTTTCAGATTTGCCAATTAAACGCGAAACATCTGGCAATTCATAATTACAACATTCCATCAAATTCTTGTACGCATTTGCTTCTTCGATTGGATTCAAGTTTTCGCGCTGAACATTTTCAATCAAAGCTATTTCCATAGCATTTGTATCATTTATTGTTTTTACAAGTGCTGGTATTTCTGACAACCCCGCCATCTTGGAAGCGCGATATCTGCGTTCGCCAGCAACAATTTCATACATATAAGGACGACCAGAAACCGCTCTTAATAAAATTGGTTGCAACACACCCTTCTCTTTTATTGACACAGCCAAATCTGACAATTCTGATTCTGTAAAAGTTTTACGCGGCTGATCTGGATTTGCACCAATTTGAGCCAGTGGAATAGTCTTTACGACAACACGCTCGCTGGGGCTCAACAACGATATATCGGGTATTGTACCACGAGAAGCCTGCAAATCTGCCAAACCACGACCTAAACCAAATTTATTCGCCATAATTTTCCCCTTCTACTCTTTGAACTACCTCTGTTGCAACACGCAAATAAGCCTGTGCACCCGTTGAATTAAAATCATAAAACAATGCTGGCATACCATGACTTGGAGCCTCTGACACACGAACATTACGTGGCACTACTGTTTTAAAAACTTTATCTCCAAACGCAGTACGAACATCATCATCAACAGCACGTGTTACATTATATCTGCGTTCGTACATAGTTAACAACACACCCAAAATATCAAGCTGAGGATTCCATTTTTCCTTTACAATCGAAATAGTATCCGTTAATTGTTGCACACCTTCGAGCGCAAAAAATTCGCACTGCAATGGAATAATTACACTATCCGCAGCAGTCAATGCATTTATAGTTAAAAAACCCAGAGCAGGCGGGCAATCTAATAAAATAAAATCATAATATGGCAAAATCGGCTGCAAAGCATCACGCAAACGATATTCGCGATTTTCCATATCTAACAAATCAATATCCGCACCAGCCAAAGCCTGAGAAGAGGGCAACAAATGCATTCCTTTGACAGCGGTTGTTAAAATATTATCGGACGCGTTTGCAGTTCCCATTATAACACCGTAAACACTTTCCCTATGCGAAGCACGCTGAAAACCAAGTCCTGTACCAGCATTTCCTTGTTGATCCAAATCAATCAAAAGAACACGTTTTTTTATTGCTGCCAGAGAAGCACCTATGTTAATTGCTGTCGTAGTTTTTCCAACACCGCCTTTTTGATTAGCAAACGCAATAATTTTTGTCATTTTCCTTCCTTGTTTCTAACACAAAGATATAAAAACCAATCGATTCGGTCAAGAGTTTATAATACCAAAACCAAAAATCAGCTTATTTCAAAAACTTATAACACATTTCATATGAAACCATACCATAAACAACACATATAAAAAACCGGTTTTTGCCGGCTTTTTGTTATACTTTTAACAAACAATTAACTATTTTCAATAAGATACAAATTATTTCATATAAAATTACCGAGCAAAATCAACTATTATTATATATCCATCACCTGTTTTTGATGGAACCAAAGAATAATTAAACTTGTATTTTTGTTTTGCCTCTGCAATTTCAGACTCTATTTCCCGGCCTTTTAGCAAAAAAAGCCGGTATTTTGTTTTAGCAACATAATCCATTATTTTTACCAGCGATGCAAAAGCGCGCGCAGTAAAAACAAATTCTTCACTTTTAGCCGGTAAAGACCGAACATAATCTTCGACACGACCATGATAAATAGTCAAATTATCCAGCCCAAGTTTTTCTTTGACCGCCGATAAAAACGCTACTTTTTTTCCGATAGACTCTATACAAGTAACATTCCAGCCCAAAACAGCCAAAACAACACCAGGAAAACCGGCACCGCTACCCAAATCAATAACTTTAACATCACTTGGTAAAACATCCGCCAACTGTGCCGAATCGGCAAAATGCCGGTTTTTTACATCCAGCAAAGTACTTGGCGCAACCAAATTCATGCGTTCAGACCACTGACGCAATAAATTTTCATATTCTTCAAATTTGACATTATTCATCATAAAGAGTATTCTAACATAATCATGAGAAAAATAGAAAGCATATTTATTACTATCAGTTTGTTCGCTGTCTTGATTGTGACGGGTGTTGCAACTTGGCAAAAAACAAACAAAATAACAACAACTGAAGAAAACTCTTACAGTTTTCCTAGTTCACAATTTGGTTCTTTTTTAGCGGCGCAGCATGCTATTCATGTCAATGATTTTGACAATGCTATTAAGCATACATCTCGCCTAAGAGCTACCGAGTATCCTATTATTCATAACGCAAAGATATTATCCGAATTTCTTAGCGGACAAATACCAGCAGATGTACAATTATTGCGTTCCGAAAAGACTCTGACAGCGAAATTTATTTATGATGCATGGTTGGTAAAAAACGACAACTGGAAAGAAATGCACAATCGCCACAAAAACGAAACAGCAACATTAATTGCGCCATTTAGAATCTGGCCGGCAATTGCTAATGACTGGCGAAAAAATACTTTTAAATACATAGATAGCTTGCCTGTAAACGAATCTTGGCGCGAATTTGTTCGCGGACAAATTTATGCAGAGCTTGGCGATATAGAAAAAGCAACCACGCACTTTGATGCCGTTACAACAGACTTTATGAATATAAATGATTATTTGTATCTGATGTCATTTTACACACATCACGACATGGCAGACAAAGCAGAAAACCTTAAAGAAAAATATACAAGCAGACCAACAGGACTGTTTTTAGCGAACTTTGACAAGGTTCCAGACTGGTCTGCGTATAGCGGATTTAAAAACGCATTGGCTTTTAGTTTGGTACAAAACGTATCTCATACTCAGATCCTAATGTATTCTGATATGGCGATATTAATGTTGCGTTTTGCACAAACAACAGCTCCTGAATTTACAAAAAATACAGACGCTATCAATTATTATTTAGGCCAATACTTTTATACAAACACTGGAAAATACGAACAGTTTTTTGATAAAATAAGTCCAGACAGCCCATTTTATCCTTTTGCAATGTTGCGCAAAGCAGAAAAAAGCAACAATATAGCTCAACTGGAAGCAATTTTACAAAAACATCCTTTGTTTGCACCTGCTGTAAAAAAAGCTGTTAGCCATTACATCAAAACAGGCAATAAACGCGCAGCATTGCGCATCGTTAACAAAGCAATGAAACAGAAAAATATAAATGATGCGGGTAGGGCGCTTTTTGCAAAAACACGTGCACAAATTTATTATTCTTTTGGCGACTATGACAAGGCGCAAGAAGATATAAAACTTGCATCTGACAAACTGCGTATCGACACAGATATTATCTTGTTGCAAGCAAAGATTTGGGCTGTACAAAATAGAGAAATAGAAAATGCTTACAAGTATGCAATGACACTTGTTGCAAAGAATCCAAGCAACACTAGTGCATGGGACGCTTTAAGTATTGTTGTCGCAGTTCGTGAAGGTGTTGATGCTGCTTTGGAAATATTGGAACGCGTAACCGAAGTATCACAAACACACTCACCTCTTTATAAGCACTTAGGGGACATGTATGAAGCAATCGGAGAATATGAACAGGCCCGTAAATCATACATGCGTGCAATCGATTTATCTGATGATGGATTAATAGTCGTCCCTGAAATAGAAAGAAAAATAAGGAAACTAAAATGAAAATAGGCGTAATTGGTGCGGGCGCTTGGGGGACCGCACTGGCTATAACTGCAACACACAGCGGAAATGAAACTGTATTATGGTCGTTTGACGGTCAGTATAAAGAATTCGATGGTGTAACAATGCCAAACGGCTTGACCATAACCAAAGAAATGTCCAATTTGAGAGAAACTGACACATGGTTAATCGTAACTCCATCTGCTTTTTTCCGAGAAACACTAAAAAAAGCACGCGAATTTTATAACGGACAACCTGTTATTATTTGCACAAAAGGCGCAGAATGCTCGACAGGTGAATTTATGTCTGAAATACTGCACGATGTATTGCCAGAATGTGTTGATTTCGGTGTTCTTTCTGGACCACAATTCGCAGCAGAAGTTGCACAAGGCGTTCCTACGGGCTCGACACTTGCTGGCACAAACAATGCAATTGTCGCAGCACAACAAGCATTAAACAAATTATATTTAGAACCTATTAGCGATGTTATCGGCACAGAAATTTGCGGTGTTGGTAAAAACGCAGCAGCTCTTATCAGTGGCTACAATTCTGTTATGGCACGCGGAGAAAACGAACGCGCTTTGTTGTTCACACGCGTTTGGGACGATGTTGTAAAAATCGGTATTGCATCAGGCGCACAAGTCGCAACATTTTTAGGACTTTGTGGCTTAGGTGATTTGTTCTTGTCTGCAACAAGCACAACCAGCCGTAATTACTCTGGTGGGATCGCAATTGCCAACGGTTTGAAAGCCGAAGGAACTGTTGAAGGTATCCATGCACTGTGCGGTCTTATAGAACGCGCAAACACATTAGGAATCGAAGTACCTGTATTAACAGAGATGAAAAAGAAGTTAAAAATATAATAAAAAGACCGGTAAAAACCGGCTTTTTTTATTAGGATAATTCTTTTATTTTTTGGGTTTTCGCATCATACACACAAGGCTTACCCGCATATCGCAACGCACGATGATGCTTTGGTATTAAATATTCAGGTATTGGCGAAGCACGTCCCATTCTCACCTTGTCATTCATGGCAATCTGCACCGCATTTTTACGATAGAAATGCCATTCTCCATCAGCTTCAATTGGGCGATTATAATAACCCTGCATCAGAACAAGCTGTTTACCCTTTGGCAATGTCATCAAATCCATTGGACTAAACAAATCTTCTTCTTTATCTACTTCTTTATCCTTGCCATCTGGACCTTTTTCCTTTTTCTTGGTCTTTTTCTTGCCAATCATACGAGTAAAGCGTTCAGCTGTTGCAGGATCATTCACACGCAAGATAACCTTGGCCGCAGTATTAGCAATAATTGTATCAGCAGCTTTGTCGCCGTACTTTTCTGCAATCTGACTAATATCCTGACCAACAATCAAATAAGATACTTTCTGACCACGACCAACCGCAGGACCACGAATAATAGCCTCTAGCTTGTTCATCGTTGGCATTTCGTCCAACACAAACAGAGCAGCGTAAGGCCCGAGCTTTTGACCATGATTTACTTGATCTGGCTTATTCGCAATCAAGAAGTTCGATAACAGTTCAATAAACATAGTGGTAATAGGACTGAACGCAGGCGCATCCGCAACATTCATTGACAAGTAAATCGTGATTGGCTTCATCTTACCATCTGTAGGATCAACCATACCACGCATATCGCCGAAATGTATGTCAGAATGACGAGTATGTTTGTTAACCGCAGGATGACGGAAAATATTCAATCCAGCATTCATTGTAGATATAACAGAACCACGTTCTTTATCAGGTGTATTAGACAAGTTAATTAAAGCAGAAACAGCATCACTGTCATATGCATACAGACGAGCTTCGTTTACAGCTTCTGTTAAGAAATCTTTCATTGGGTCTGCCATCATAACCATTTGGTCGCCTTGACGCTTGCGTTCTTCAAGTTCATTTGCAACCTTTATTTGACCTTCGACATACCAAGCCAAGAACATTGGAATAGAAGCTTCGCCACCATGCCACTCAGAAGGCAAGCCACCCCATGTTCCAACATGAACATAGTTGTTAATATTTAATTCTCCGCGTTGCAATAAAGACATCGCAGCATACGCATTTGGATCTGATGTCATCGTCATATAGTAATCCATCAAAACAGTCGCGTCTTGAGAATCAAATGTACCGTTTTTCAATCTGTGATAAAAATAGTCGTTCGCCTTGGCGCGTTCTACTTTGGATACAATAAAGTTAATAAAGCCAGTTAACGCAGCACGCGCAGTATTAGACCAGTGTGGGTCTTTGGCGTTTTCTTCAATAATAGAGTTAACAATAACCTGAATATATGTGCTTTTTTCTTCGTCATTATCTGGCAAGTTTTCCGGAGACAAAGGATTCCAAGCAGGATAATATATACCGCGTTCCGGTTCGTCACGCGCCGCCCAATTCATAATAAATACAGGACCAATAGTTGCACGATATGCAGATGTAGCACCATCCAATTCAGGCTTAGGGTCATTAATAATCATTGAAACATTATCACAACCTAAAATAGTCGGAATTACAACACCCTGTGTTTTACCAGTACCAGCAGGAGCAAGTAACAAAGCAGATAAAGTTTCGTCCATTTTAAGAGGTTTGCTCTTGAAGAAGCCCAAGACCATCATAAACCCTTTGAACAGACCGTCTTTGTTCTTGTAGTCTGTACCCATTTTTTTGATATCGTCTGCATTGGCCTTGCGCGAAGATTTTTCATCAAATTTATCCTTGGCATGTGGGTTAAATTCGTCTGTCATAGTTGCGTCTGCCAACAAATAATAACCAACCAAAGGTAACAACGGCGCAATACATGACCAATCAGGACGCGCAATACAACGAACAAACCAATATGGAACTTCTGCCAGAATAGAAAGCCCAAATGTAGATACGGCTTGGACAAAAAACACATCAATCCAATGCTTAGTAGCAGGAGACCAGCCATAGCGCCAAATGTGTTCTATTGGAAAAGAACACGCAAACATTAATGCTGCAATCAACCAGACAATTATAGTCCAGCGAATAGACCAAAACTCACGCGCGAGAGGTGTTTGCTCGTGCTCTTTGTATGCGCTGGAGCGGAAAATATTTATACCTTTTCCTTTACCAGATGCCGATAATAAGTTGAATTTCTTTGCCATGGTGATAATATTATATCAGAAAAAACATAATTTATAAATCAGGAATTATAAAAAATATGAAAAATATTCCGAGAATCTTTATCAAAGAAAATATCGAATCCGGTATTCAAACACCGGCAGAAAAAGATATCGTACATTATCTAAGCCGTGTTATGCGTACAGATACTTGCTTGGTATTTGGCAATGGTAATGAATATAACGCAACATTGTCTGATGATAAAAAATTTCTGATTATCGGCGAAAAAACAGAACATGACGACCCCTCAAATAATATTACCTTGATGTTCGCGCCCATTAAAAGAACTGACGATTTGTTAAATATGGCAACACAGATGGGGGTATGTGCTTTTCAACCTGTCATAACAGACCGCACAAACGCAAATCATATAAATTGGGAAAGAATGCAGAAAATAGTTATCGAAGCTGCAGAACAATCAAACAGAAATAGCGTTCCCGTAATCAAAACACCTATTAAATTTTCTAGTCTAGATTTAAAGGGTGTTGTGTTTGCCGATGAAAGAGCTGCATATGGCCACAAGGTAAATGTTGGAGCAGGGGATATAACATCTATCTTGATTGGACCAGAAGGTGGATTTTCCGATGCCGAATTTGTTGCGCTGGATGCTGCAGGGGCATACGGGATTTCACTTGGCAAAACAATATTACGCGCAGAACTGGCAGCGGCTGTCGCAATTGCCAAGGTGGTGAAATAATGGCTATCAGAATCGCAAAAGCTATTGCTGATTCAGGTACTGCTTCTCGCCGTGGCGCAGAAGAACTGATTTCATTAGGTCTTGTCCGTGTTAATGGTAATGTAGTAGACACTCCTGTTTTCTTTGTCGAAGAAGATGATGTTATAGAAGTTAACGGCAAAAAAATAAAACAAAAAAACGGCTTGCAATTATATATGTTTCACAAGCCAATAAATACAATGACTACCACATCCGATCCACAAGGTCGAAAAACTATATATGATTGCTTGCCTGTGGAATACAAAAATCTAAAATATATTGGCAGACTTGATTTTAAAACTACTGGTTTATTGTTGCTAACAAACGATGGTGAATTAGCACGAAAGTTAACTTTACCTTCTTCAAAAATTCCGCGCACATATATCGCAACAGTATCTTGCAAAGATTTTTCAGGACTAGATGCCGCACGCAAAGGTATAACTGTTGATGGAATCAGATATTCGCCTATGAAAATAGACCTAATTGGTGGGAATAATTTACGCGTATCGATATGTGAAGGAAAAAAGAACGAAGTAAGGATAGTTCTTGCTGCGTGCGGATGTCCGGTGCATAAACTGCATCGAGTTTCTTTTGGAAATATCAAACTAAAAAAACTTTCTGTTGGAAAAATTGAACCAGTGCCTCAGAAAACAATTGACGAATTGTTAAAATCTCTTTAATATTCTATTAAAAGGAAGGGAGATTTAACATGAAAAAAACACCTGTAAAAAACTCAAAAAACAAAAAAAGCCCAGTAAAAGTAAGACCTGTAGCATCTAAACCAGTTGCAAAAAAAGTCGTTTCAAAACCTTGTTCAAACGCATGGTCTTTGTCGATTTATGTTTATTGGTTTATTATTTTGTTCTTTATCGCAGCGACATTTTATATTTTAGGTCGCACACACAGCATTCAACCAACAGTACCTTCTGCTCAGATAACAGAAGAAATCTTGTTGCAGTCTGGTGATTACTATGAAAGCGGTAAAACAAAATTAACAGAAGGCAACATCAGTGAAGCTATTACAGATTTGACAGCTGCAATCGATACAGGTGTCGCATCTGTTGATACATACATCTTGCGCGGTGAAGCACACATGCAATCTGGTGATTACTCAAGTGCAATGTCTGACTTTAACACTGCTTTGTTAAAAGATCCTACAAACGCAATTGCATACTATGATCGTTATTTGTTGCACACTCGCTTGGAAGACTACAACTCTGCAATGAACGACATTAATAACGCATTGGCAGCAAACACAACAAACCCAACTATCATTTTGCAAATGCGTGACTTGTATGCAAAACGCGGCAAATTGAATTTGTGGTTGAAAAACTGGCAAGGTGCTGTTGCAGACTTCACAAACTCTTTGGCACGTCCAGATGGTACAGTAGACCCAACAGTATATGCAGATCGTGCAGAAGCATATACAGCAATGGGTAACCTTGAAGAAGCTATTAACGATTACTCTTCTGCTGTTCGTATTATTTCAGAACAGATTCAAGGTGCACAAACAATGGACGCACGCGAAGCATTGTCCAGCAAAGCGATGAGCTATTTTGAAAAATCTGCTGCTTTGAACTTGCAAAATGGTAACATGGAAGCAGCTCGTAGCGATTTGGAATCAGCATACACAATTGCAATCGCTTTGAACGACACAGAAACAGCAACAAGATTAGAAAAACTTATCGTTGAACTAAACAATCATGTTGCTCAATAAGTGTAACAAAATAAACAAAAAAAGAACGCCCGGTTGGGCGTTCTTTTTATACTGATTTTATTTGCAAAGCTGTAAATATGTTTTATAATTTGCACTGCGAAGGAGTAATTGTTCTTTTGTGTATCTGTTATAGGGTACAGAAACGAATAATTTTTCTTCGCAGAAGATAAACAAAAAAAACATGGAGAAAATAAATGGTATTTGGCTTATTTAAAAAAGACGCTAAATTAAACAATCCTGTTGCAGTAGAAATTCAGTACGGCGATGAAGTACTGCGTTTGGAAACAGGTCGTATGGCAAAACAGGCAAACGGTTCTGTTTTAGCAACAATGGGTGGCACTATGGTTTTAGCAACTGTTTGTGCAGAAAAAGCAGCTGTCGAAGGACAAGACTTCTTTCCATTGACTGTTGACTATCAAGAAAAATTTGCATCTGCTGGTCGTATCCCAGGTTCACGCGATCGTCGTGAAGGCAAAGCTTCTACTGCAGAAACATTGACTGCTCGCTTAATCGACAGACCAATCCGTCCTTTGTTCCCAGAAACATTTAAGAACAAAGTTCAAATTATCGCACAAGTGTTTTCATACGATAAAAAGAATCAACCAGACATCTTGTCTATGATTGCTTCTTCTGCAGCATTGGCATTAAGTGGCGTTCCTTTCCAGGGGCCTATTGGTGCAGCTCGTGTGGGGTATGCAGACGGTAAATATATCTTGAATCCTTCTAAGAAAGCAGTAGAAGAATCTGAAATGGATTTGGTTGTTGCTGCAACAAAAGACGGTGTATTGATGGTTGAATCTGAAATCGGCGAATTGGACGAAGTAACTGTATTGGGCGCTGTTAAATTCGGTTTCGATGCACAACAAACTGTTATCGCAGCTATTAACGAATTAGCAGAAAAAGCAGGTAAAGAACGTTGGGAAACACCAGAAAAATCTGTTGAATACATCACAATGGAAGAAAACTTTGAAAGCTTTGCTGGCGATATCGAAGCTGCATTGCAAATCAAAGAAAAATTAGTTCGTTTGGAAACATTGGCTTCTATCCACACAGCTGCCAAAGCTCGCATTGCTGAATTGTTCCCAGAAACAGAACGCGCACAATCTACATTGGAATCATGGGCTGATGAAGTTATTGAAAACCTGACTGCACGCATTATGCGCGGCAATATCTTGGCTGGTAAACCACGTATTGACGGTCGTGATAATAAAACAGTTCGTCCAATCGAAATCGAATTGGGTGTATTACCACGCGCACACGGTTCTGCATTGTTCACACGCGGTGAAACACAAGCTTTGGTTTCTCTGACATTGGGTGGTGGCAAAGACGCATTACCAATCGAATCTTTGGATGGCTCTGAAGAACGCGACTTTATTTTGAACTATAACTTCCCTGGCTATTCAGTTGGTGAATGCAAAGGTTTAAAATCACCAGGTCGTCGTGAAATCGGTCATGGTAACTTGGCATGGCGCGCTGTTCATCCAATGGTTCCAAGCAGAAAAGAATTCGATTATGTAATCCGTATCGTATCTGACATTTTGGAATCAAACGGTTCTTCTTCAATGGCTACTACATGTGGCGCAACATTGGCTATGATGGACGGCGGTGTTCCTATGAAACGCCCTGTTGCAGGTATCGCAATGGGTCTGATTAAAGAAGGCGATGACTATGCTATTCTGACAGACATTTTGGGTGACGAAGACCACTTGGGTGATATGGACTTTAAAGTAACAGGTACAGACCAAGGTGTTACAGCATTACAAATGGATATTAAAATTACTTCTATCACATTTGAAATTATGGAACGCGCATTGGCACAGGCAAAAGATGGCCGTATGCACATCTTGGGCAAAATTGAAAAGGCTATTAAAAAGCCACGCGCTCAATTGTCTGAATATGCACCTCAAACTTATACAATGAAAATCAATCCAGATAAAGTTCGCGAAGTTATTGGCAAGGGTGGCAGTGTTATCCAAGCTTTGGTTCGTGAAACAAATACTATTATTGATTTGGAAGACGATGGCACAGTTAAAATTATGGCTGTTTCAAAAGAAGATGCAGACAACGCAATTGCTCGCATCAAAGACATCGTTGCAGAACCAGAAGTTGGCCAAATCTACAAAGGTACTGTATCTGGTATGAAAGACTTTGGCTTGTTCGTAAAAATTATGAACGGCTTTGAAGCAATGGTTCATATTTCTGAAATCACTGGTGAACGTATCGCAAAAATCGAAGATACAAAAATCAAAGAAGGCGATACAGTTTATGTTCGTTTCTTGGGTGCCGACAAACGCGGTAAAACACGCATGTCTATGGTTGGCATCGACCAAAAAACTGGTGAAGAAATCAAAAAATAAGGAACTCGGATGAAGCCAGAACAATTAAACTGGACTGATAAACAATGGGCAGCACATCTTGGATGTGCTGTCCAGGAAGTTCCTAGTGTCAGAACATACGTGTATGATAACTTTTTTCCTGTCATCGAACAGCATAAGGATTCTGGATTATATAAATTTCTTGTGACTAAAATGGATACAAGTATCGCAGGCACAAAAAGAGTTATGCCTATGATTTCTGACAACAAAGAATTTTCTGATTTAGAATCTGCAAAAACACATGCTAATAACCAAGTAATACCAAAACTGGAACTAACCAAATTTTGGTCTGATGCGTTAAATATACCACAACGCGCTTTGCAATTATTACACATAAAGGAGAGATAAGGTGGATATGGAATCTTTGATGGCACAAGCCGCAGAACTGCAAAATAAAGTTGCTAATGCGCAGGAAAAATTAGCACAAACAAATGTCAAAGGTATCGCACAAAACGGTGCTTGCGTTGTTGATATGACAGGCAAATACGATGTGTTAAAAATTACAATTCATCCATCTGTTTTACCAGCTGGTGCAGAAGCAGTATCTAATATTGTCTTGGCAGCACTAAAAGACGCTAAACAAAAAGCAGATGTTTTAATTGATAAAGTTATGGGCGAAGCAACTGCTGGAATGCCTATGCCACAATAAAAAAACCGGCTTTTGCCGGCTTTTTTTATCTTCTTGGTCCACCACCACCCATTGGGCCGCCACGCATCATTTGATTATTTTTATTCGACTTCATAGCGCCAACGCGACCTGTTATTATTTTATCACCAACTTGTATTTCTTCGGAAACAATCTCTGTTTCTGTTGCTGTTGATAAACCTTTTTCGTATGGAATCATTATCAATTCATCATCACGCAATATCGCTAAGTGTGTCTTTGGAGTCGCACCGTTTGCAACATCTGTAATATGATCAAAGTTACGAACCAAGAAAGCCGAGTTAGAAGCCTTCCATACATTATCGCGTTCTGAAATAATAATTGTTACAAATGCTGTCATACCTGGCATCAAGCGCAAGTCTGTATTATCAACATCAATAACAACTGTATAAACAACAACATTAGAAGTAGTTGTTGGAGATAAACGAATCTGACGAACAATACCGTTAAATGTTTCTGTTGGATAAGCGTCTACTGTGAAAGAAACACTTTGACCTTCTTTGATAACACCGATATCCGCTTCGGATACAGCAGTTTCTATCTGCATTTTGGTTAAGTCTTCGGCAATTTCAAACAAGTCTGGAGTTTGAAAAGACGCAGCAACAGTTTGTCCTACATCAACCTTGCGCGAAATAACAGTCCCATCAACCGGAGATACGATTGTCGCATAACCTAGATTCGTTACTGCACGCTCGTATGTAGATTGAGCGCGTTTCACAGACTGTTCTGCCTGTTCATATTGAGTTTGTTTTTGTTCCAGTTCTGCACGTGGAATCATATCGCTTTGATACAACATTTCACTGCGTTTATATTCGTTCTGTGCATAGTTGCGTTGAGATACCGCACTGTCCAAGGATGCCTTAGCTTCGTCAACAGAAGCTTGTAATACAGATGGTTCAATAGTTAAAAGTACATCGCCTTTTTTTACCTTGGTATTAAAGTCAACATACAAGTTATCAATCGTTCCAGAAACCTGAGAACCAACATTAACCGTGTTCACTGGTTGTATTTCACCAGTTGCACTAACAACATGTCTCAAATCACCGCGAGTAATATTAATAGTTGCATATTCAACCTTGGAATCTGATTTCTTTCCAAAAAAGAATACACCTGCACCAACCAAAACAGCTAATAATATTATCCACCATTTTTTGCGCCATACAAAATGCAACATGCGTCTGATTAACGAAGGTCGCTTTGTTTGTGTTGTCGAAGTAACATTTTTATTATTCTTGACCATCTTCTCTCTCTCCTTCTAATTCTGCTCTGATTTCACCAACAGCCAGCGCAACCGCGGCACGCTTTGTATATAAATCATATTTTGCAGCGTTATTTTGTTTTTCTGCACTAACCAGTTCAGATTGTGCTGTCTGCCAATCCAGCATTGTTGCGCGTCCAACTTTGTACATACCAGCTGTTACGCGTTCACTTTCTGATGCAGACTTTAACAATGTTTCTGTTTGTTTCAAAACAGTCTGAGCTGTTTTATAATTTTGATACGCAGTAAATATATCAAGAGTAGCATTGTCTTGAGTACTGCGTTCTTGTTCAACAGCTTTTTCATAATTTACAGCTGCTGCACGCGCATTATACAAATTTGCAAAACCTGCAAACAAAGGCATTGATGCGCGAATTCCAATACTGCCACTTACATTATCTGTACCAGCACCATAAGTTTCTGATGGAGTATCATTCCAAGAAACAGAACCTGATGCAGATATAGATGGTAAATTACTTAGGAATACACTGTTGCGTCTGTGCCAAGCCGCATTCTTATTTGCAGTTGCACGCAATAAATCAGGTCTTGTCTTTTGTGCCTGTTTGAACAAATCATCTAATGATTTAGTGTCATCTATACCGCCAATCTCGGATGGCATATCTGCAATTTCAATATTTTGATCTGCAGGAAAAGACAATTTCGCCAACAAAGAACCCTTGGTTATTTCACGATTGTTTTTTGTGCGTTCTAAATCAAGATCACGACTGGCCAAAGTTGTATCTGCTTTTAACACATCAGCCTTGGCAACAGTACCAGCAACAAACTTTTTCTGTGCAGTATCGCGAGCCGTTTTTGCAACATCACGCAACATTTGTGCAGACTTTACATCCGCATCTGCATTTAATAATGAATAATAAGAACCAATCAAACCATAGATATAATTTTGAACGGTTTCGTCATATTCAAAACCAGCCGCACGCCATGAAGCAGAAACTTGATTCAAATCTGCTAATCTTTTACCAAAATCAAAAATTAAATAAGATGCTGATACAGATACACCATAAGACCAATCACCCCACTGTTCATTACGATATGGCAAAGATGCGTTTGCTCCCAAACTTACACTTGGTAAATAAGAAGCATACTTGGCATTTTTTGATAATCTTGCCGATTCATATGATAAATACGATGCTGTTGTTTGTGGATTTCTGCACAAACCAAGTTCTATTATCTGTGGCAAAGTCAATTTTCCTTCTGGAACAGATGTACGAGTCATGCAATCTTCTGTCGCACAAAATGCAGAAAAAGGCACTAAAAATAATGACAAAGCAAAAATTTTCTTCATAAAAACATCCTCTCCGATAAATTTATTTTATATTTTAAATATTTTTATGTTGAATTACAATTATTTTTTGCTTAATATGTGGGCACTGGTTCAGGCCTGGTGGCAGAGTGGTTATGCAGAGGACTGCAAATCCTTCTATGCCGGTTCGATTCCGACCCAGGCCTCCAAAATAAAAAACACCCCTTTGTGGGTGTTTTTTGTTTTGAAATATACCTGTTCTATGTGTATGATGTCATACATGATTAAATCTATTAGCTTAACCGATTTTAGAAACCATACTATGTGTCGCATAAATACCAATAGCCGACACAACATCATTATCACTGGACCAAACGGCGCTGGCAAAACCGCAATACTGGAAGCGGTATCCATGCTGTCTGGCGACAGGGGAATGCGTGGTGCCTCTATGCAAGACATAGCGCGATTTGGTGGAAGTGGCGGTTTTAGTGTATTTGCTACAACAAATAATGATACTGATTTATCTGTATATTTCACAACAAACGATTCTAATAGACGCGCAAAAATAGATGGCGACAATTGCGCAATTTCTGAGTTAGCACAACACATATCTGTTGTTTGGCTTACACCAAAAGAAGACAGATTGTTCATAGACAGTACTTCTGACAGACGCGCTTTTTTCGATAGACTTGCAACAAGCTTTGATTCTTCGCATGCAGGTCGCACCGCAAAACTTGCAAAGCTGTTATCAGAACGCGCATACGCACTAAAAACTAGTTCAGACTCTCATTGGCTAGATGCACTGGACACACAAATTGCAGGAACTTCTGTCGCTGTTGCTACTGCACGAATCCAATACGCAGGGGAATTAAATTACTTTTTAAAAAAATGCGCCGTTTCTGTTTCGGGCATGTTAGAGCAAATGCTAATCGATGGATTGACCGCAGGTGATGTCGAAAGAAAATATCTGGAATACTTACGCGAAAACAGATGTTTGGTAGCAGACAAAATGATATTGGACGGACCTCATAAATCTGACTTTGGTGTTTTTAATAATGAATTAAATTTGCCGGCTAATTTAACTAGTACAGGACAACAAAAAACCGCACTGATTGACTTGATACTGGCACACGCAAAACTGGTTCATGTCAAAACAGGTAAACAGATTTTAATTTTGCTGGACGAAGCAGCAGCTCACTTGGATTCAACTGCTCGTGAAAACCTGTTTAAAGAGCTAGGTGATGCAAATGCACAAGTTTGGGCAACTGGACTTGATGCCGAAATTTTCAAAAATGTTCCCAATGCAGTATTTGTTGCTTGCCATAATGGGGAAATAAATAATATAGTATTGGCGGAGTAAATTATTATGGCACGTATTGATTATCAAACACTTTTAGACAACGCTTTGAAATCCATTGTAAAGGATGCATTGATTCATGCTCAGTTTAATGGATTAGGTGATGGTACACACTTTTTTATAACATTTCGCACACGCGATGCAGGTGTGGTTTTACCAGACTTTTTGCGCATCAGATATCCAGATATTATGACTATTGTTTTGCAATACTCTTATAACAATCTGCATGTTTCTGACAAAGAATTTGGTGTTCAATTAACATTTGATGGCAGACCATTTTTTATTCGCGTTCCTTTTTCTGCACTGGTCGAATTCAAAGACCCTTCTGTTGACTTTATTTTATCTTTTCAAAATAAATCTCAGTTACAATCTGCAGACAACGATATGGAATTGCCTTTGGAAGAAAAACCTGATTCTGTTCCAGATCCAGGACGCGTTGTATCGCTTGATGAATTTAGAAAAAAAAGACAATAAAAAAACCGGCTTTTGCCGGCTTTTTTTTATTAATACATAGTTTGCAAAACATGCTTGTTCTTGTCCAAATTAGATAACATCTTTCCACTGCCACATGCAACACAAGCCAATGGATTATCAACCAAGAACACTGGCAAACCTGTTGCCATACGAATCGCTGTATCCAAACCACGCAACAATGAACCACCACCTGTCATAGCAATACCAAAATCCGCAATGTCAGCAGACAATTCTGGTGGAGTCAATTCCAATGCCTGACGAACTGAATTTACAATCTTGGATACAGTTTGCGCCAAAGCAGATGCGATTTGTGATTCTGTAACAACAGCTTCCCTTGGGGTACCAGACATCAAGTCGCGACCCTTGATTTTCATTGTTAATTCTTTGTCTTTGTCTTTTGGAGCAATTGCATTACCGATTCTCTTCTTGATTTCTTCGGCTGTATTTTCACCAATTAACAAATTCTTGGTTCTGCGAACATATTCGATAATATCAACATCCATTTGGTCGCCAGCTACACGAACGGCATTTGAATAAACAATACCACCCAAAGACATAACAGCAACTTCTGTAGTACCGCCACCAATATCCAACACCATTGAACCAACTGGTTTTTCAACAGGCAAACCCGCACCAATCGCCGCTGCTGTTGATTCTTCAACAATATAAACCTTGCGTGCGCCAGCAGCATCAGCAGCTTCTTGGATAGCACGACGTTCCACCTGCGTTGCACATGAAGGCACACAAATAATAATCAATGGGGCTGCCAACGGACTGCGATGATGAACCTTGCGAATAAAATATTTAATCATTTCTTCTGCGACTTCAAAATCTGCAATAACACCATCACGCAATGGACGAACAGCAGAAATTGTGCCAGGAGTACGACCAAACATCTGTTTAGCTTCGGTTCCAACAGCTAAAATTTCTTTGCGACCAATCAGACGGTTCTCAGACACAGCAACAACTGATGGTTCGTTCAATACAATTCCGCGACCTTTAACATAAATCAAGGTGTTTGCGGTACCTAAGTCAATCGCCATGTCCGCTGAAAAGAATTTCATCAACCAGTTATACATATTTAACCCCACATAAAATATTGATTTTTTTGCACTATAAATCACGATATTCAAAAAATCAAGGTGTCCACATAAATTTATTTGATTTATTGTATATTGTGGTATTATAAAATCCATCATGAAAAGAAACACGATAAAAAATCATTCTGACTTTATTGCAGGCGAAAACGATCCTACTGCTCGTTGCGCGTATTTTTTAGTACGCACAAAATCTGCAAAATATCCAAATGATGCCAGATATGGTTTGATTGTAACAAAAAAAACTTTCAAACATGCAGTGGATAGAAATCATGCCAAAAGACTTATACGCGACTGGATTGAGTTTAATGAAGACTTGATGTGCGATGAGCAGGACTATATTTTTATCATCAGACAAGCCATACTGGATGCAAATCGCGATTCTGGTCGCGAAGCCATGCGCAAGGCTTTATGCTATTTAAAAAATCAACCTACTAATGCTTAAAAAAATCGCTATATATATGGTACACCTATACCAGCATGCTATATCACCTTTTATCGGTGGTAAGAATGTATGCAGATTTACACCAAGTTGCAGCGAATACACAAAACAATCTATTGAAAAATATGGTATAATACGTGGTACATACATGGGCATAAAACGCATTTGTCGATGCAGACCAGGTGGCGGATTCGGATACGACCCTGTGCCTTGACAATGGCAGTTAATATGATAGAATCTTAATAATATGCGAGATAGATAATAAAACAAAAGGGAATAAAATGTCATTTCGTGCAACCGTTGAATCTATGTCAAAAATCATGGATGATATGGGCATTACAGAACTGGACTTGGAACGTCAGTTCTTGTTTGGGTTATATCGCAAACATATTCATTTATCAAAACAGCAGGTAGCTGCAACAGTTGCTGTAGCTTCGACAGATGCAAAAACAGAAACAAACTCTCCATCAACACAAACTATTAATGGTTATGCGTTAAAATCTCCGATGGTGGGTGTTGTGTACCTCGCACCAGAGCCTGGCGCAGACACATTTGTTTCAGAAGGTACTGCTGTTAAAGCTGGCGACACTGTCGCACTGGTTGAAGCAATGAAAACTTTCAACCCTATCAAATCTGACAAAGACGGTATTGTAAAAGAAATCTTGGTCAAAGATGGTGCAGCGGTTGAATTTGACCAACCTTTAATCGTTATCGAATAATAAAATTATGTCACAAATAAAAAAAGTTTTGATTGCCAATCGCGGTGAAATTGCACTTCGTATAATTCGTGCATGTCGTGATATGGGAATTCGTACAGTTGCTGTATATTCAACAGCAGACAAAGATGCAATGCATGTACAGCTTGCGGACGAATCTGTGTGTATCGGTCCTGCACCGGCACGCGATTCTTATTTAAACGAATCCGCTATTTTAACAGCTGCTTTGCTGACAAATTCTGATGCAATTCACCCTGGATATGGATTTTTATCCGAACGCGCAGACTTTGCACACAAGGTTGAACAACACGGCATGATTTGGATTGGTCCTTCGCCAGAAATGATTACAAAAATGGGCGACAAGGTTAATGCAAAAAAGACTGCTATTGAATGCGGTTTACCTGTTGTGCCTGGTTCTGATGGCGAATTAAATTCATTAGAACACGCTTTGGAAGTCGCAGAACAAATTGGATACCCAGTTATGTTAAAAGCTTCTGCTGGCGGTGGTGGACGTGGCATGCGCCCTGTAATGACTGCTGACGACATGGCAGAGGCGTTTCAACTTACTAAAAACGAAGCAAAATCTGCATTTGGCGATGATACTTTGTATATGGAAAAACTGTTGTTACATCCAAGACATATTGAATTCCAGGTCTTGGGCGACAAACACGGCAATGTTGTAATATTCGGCGAACGTGATTGTTCTTTGCAACGCAGAAATCAAAAAGTTATGGAAGAATGTCCTGCAGCCGCTTTATCACAAAAACAATGCGATGACATGATTGAGATTTGTAAATCTGCCGCCAAGAAAATGGGATATACAAATGCTGGAACTTTCGAATTCATGTTCGAAGATGGCAAGTTCTATTTCTTGGAAATGAATACCAGATTACAAGTAGAACATCCTGTAACAGAAATGGTCTATGGCGTAGATTTAGTGCGCGAACAAATCAGGGTTGCTGCTGGCGAAAAATTGGGTTACACACAATCAAATGTTATTCCAAATGGACATGCTATTGAATTTCGTATCAATGCCGAAGATCCAGAAACATTTGTTCCTAATCCTGGCAAAATCACATTGTATGCACCATCTGGTGGTCTGGGGGTTCGTGTCGACAGCGCTGTTTACACAGGTTATACAATTCCACCTACTTACGATTCTATGATTGCAAAGTTGGTTGTACACGCACAAAGCAGACCTGCATGTATTATGCGTGCAACACGCGCTTTGGACGAATTTGTTATCGAAGGTGTAAAAACAACTATTCCTTTGCAAAAAACACTGTTGGCAAACAAAGATGTTAAACAGTTAAACTTTGACAATCATTGGTTGGAAAACTTTTTGAAAAACGATTAAAAAAGCCGGCAAAAACCGGTTTTTTATACTATATATTAAATATTTGCAATTTAGTTTTTGTCTGTTATAATTGCTGACGCAATGGGTGGTTAGCTCAGTTGGCTAGAGCGTTACGTTGACATCGTAAAGGTCGTTGGTTCGAGCCCAATACCACCCACCATAAATTTTAAGAGGACTTGTTTGTCCTCTTTTTATTTTTGCAAGATCTCACACAATTTTTTGTAATAACCCCTTGGCATCTGTGTATAGCGTCTTTTCTCAAAATAACCACGATTTTTTACATACTCGCTAACTTCTTCAAACTTTTCTTTTTCGTTTATTTCTAGCAATTTTATTTTTGGTTTTTTTCGTGATAAAACCAAATCAACCGTAATAAATCCGCACAATTCTTCTTGTCTAAAATAAGAATAACTGTTGCGAACAACTTCAAAAGCATGTTCTAAACGAATTTTTTCAGACTGATGAAATTCTGTTTGTGAAAACTTAGGTATTTTGCCAGACAAAATATCACTGCGAACTTTATCAGCTTCACAACAAAACACTTCTTCTGATGGCCCCCTTTCATAGTTTGCAAAAACCATATTATTCATTGGGGATTTTGCTGGTATCTTGTATTCAGGGTACAAAGATGCATATTCCAACCACAACAAATATAAAAGCCGAGCAATTTTCAATGTTGGCATATTTTTGATGTTTTGATGCTTGGTTATTTCGTTTACAATGTACACAAGTGTGTTTCTATCTAAGGTTTTTAATGTATTCATTTTTAATCCTGTCTATATGCTTATATTTAAGCATTTTCATTTGTTTTTTCAAGGTTTTATAAAAGTTGATTTATTCAAAATTTGATTTATAATTTCTTGGTTAGTTTCAAGGGGCAAAAAAAAATGGCAAAAAAATATTTAGTAACATCTGCATTACCATACGTGAACGGCGAATTGCATTTAGGGCATTTAATTGGTTGTTATTTACCAAGTGATGTTTATGCACGTTTTTGCCGCGCAATGGGTCGTGATGTTTTATTTGTCTGCGGGGCAGATGAACATGGCACACCTGCAATCGTTGGAGCAGCAGCTGAAAATTTGCCTGTGATTGAATACAACAATAAATATTATGAAAAACATTTGAAGTCTGTTCGTGATTTTAATTTGTCTTTTGATTTATATGGACGCACACATACAGACAAACAAGAAAAATTAATTCATGAATTGTTCACTCGTCTTGACGAACAAGGATTAATCGAAGAACGCGAAACAATTCAACCTTTTTCTGTTGATGACAATATGTTCTTGGCAGATCGTCAACTGGTTGGAACATGCCCAAAGTGCGGTTTTGAAAATGCACGTGGCGACCAATGCGATAAATGTAGCGCAACATACGAAGCAACAGAATTATTAAACCCTCGCAGCACTATTTCAAACAGCAGCAATATTGAATACAGACCAACAAAAAACCTGTTCTTTTTGGCCTCCAAAATTGAAAACAAATGGAAAGACTGGTTGGCAGAACACGCACCAAAATGGTCAAAATCAGCCGCCGCAATCGCACGCGGATGGGCAAACGAAGGGTTGCATGATACATCTATTACACGTGATTTATCATGGGGTATACCTGTTAATAAGCCAGGCTATGAAAATAAAGTTTTCTATGTTTGGTTTGATGCACCATGGGGTTATGTTTCTATATCACAAGCTGCAAACGATAAATGGGCAGACTGGTGGAAAAATCCAGATACACACTATGCACAATTTATGGGCAAAGACAATGTTAAGTTCCACTCTGTTTTCTTTCCAGAACAACAATTGGCAATGAACGACAACTGGAAAACTGTTGATATGCTAAAAGGAATGAACTTCTTGAATTTTGAAGGCGGTAAATTTTCTAAATCACAACAACGTGGCATATTCTTGGACAGCGCAATCGATATTGCTCCAGCAGATTATTGGCGTTATTCGTTACTGGCATCTGCACCAGAAACAGACGACACAGATTTTACAATCAATCGTTTTGCAGATATTGTAAACAAAGACTTAAACGGTATGTTGGGTAATTTTGTAAGCCGTGTTTGCAAACTGACTGCCAAGAATTTTGGTAACAATGTTCCAAAAGCTGGCGCAGAAAATACAGAACTTGCAAAAGAAATAAATGAAAAGCTATCCGAATTAACAGCTGCATTAGAAGCATGCGAATTTAGAAATTCAATTACTGCACTGCGTGGTCTGTACGCAATCGGAAATGAATATATGACCAAGATGGAGCCATGGGCCTTGGTTAAAAACGGTGATACAGAAGGGGCTGCTGCATGCTTGAACGAATGTTTCCAAATGATTGATTTATTCGCACGTATATCTGCGCCTTTTATTCCAGATGCCGCAACAAAAATGCAAAATGTTTTCACAACAACACACGATTTGTCTTGGCCAACACAATACGAACATCGTGTAAATGATGGCGAAGAATTTGTTGTTCCAGAAAACTTGTTTAATCGTATTGATGACGATACTGTTGCAATGCTGATTGAAAAATATGTTCCAAAAAAACCAGACACAACACCAAAACCAATTGTTGCAGAAATCGTTGATGTAAAGAATCACCCAACACGTGAAGATTTACACATTTTGGCTGTAAATTATGGTGGTTCTGAAAACGCACAAATCGTATGTGGCGCACCAAATGTATATGTTGGTTTGCGTGGTGTATTAGCACCTGTTGGTTGCTTACTACCAACGATGAAAAAAACATTATCACAACGCACAGTTGCTGGCGTTGAATCGTTTGGTATGATGTGCAGCGCACCAGAGCTTGGATTGGATGGCGATGACAAAAACATCATCGAATTAAACTCCAATTATAATATCGGCGAAGAATATAAATAATATGTCAGATATGCGTCTTGTCTTGCTGTCTTGTTGTGCGCCTTGCTCGTCAGGTGCAATTAAACAACTAGCAGAGCACGGTATAGATGGTGTATCTGACTTTATTGTTTTATTTTATAACCCAAACATATTTCCTGAAACAGAATATACAAAACGCATGAACGAACAGATAAAATACTGTGAACAATGTGGCGTAAAATATGCTGTATTGGAATACAATCATGATGCGTGGCTTGATGCTGTACGCGGCCATGAAAACGCACCTGAACGTGGACCTCGTTGCAGTTTGTGTTTTGAATACAGATTCAAAAGAGCTGTAAAATTCGCACAAGAAAACGGATATAATGCTATTGCTAGTGTACTTGGTGTATCACGCCATAAAAGTCAAAATCAGGTTGATTGTGCTGCGCAAAATGTTTGTGAAAATATTAAGTATTTACCGGTTAAATGGGATGAGGATTTGCGTTTGCAAATCAATCGTGAATCGGACTTTTACAGACAGAATTATTGTGGATGCGAATTTAGTATCAGGAAAGTATAAAAAAAGCCGGCAAATACCGGCATTTTTTATTTCTGTTTTTGGTATAAATCAGGAAATAAAACCGCACCAATAGTATCACAAACCATTTTATCACAGCATTTTCCAGATTTTATATTTTCTGCACACTTTGTGTCTTTTTCACGCTGTGTCATACCGACTGTCTTTTTATTACATTTCATACACTTGCCAATTTCTAAAGATAAACTTAATTCATTCAATTTAGACTTGGTGTTGTGTTTATTCCAATGTTGTACAGATAACTTATATGTTGCAGAAATATGTTTTGCACATGATTTAGGCGTTGTTTGGTGTGCATCTAAAATATGTAATAATTCAAGAGCCTGTTGTTGCGTAATTCCTTTGGACAAGACAGTTTTACCCAACAAAAATGAAAAATCAGCATCCATTAAAACAATTACATCTTTTTTATTATTTATATCTAAATCTTTATCATATGCCATATTTACACCTCTTTTTCTGTGATAAAAACTTATCAAAATGCATATATACTGTCAACCTGAAACAGCCACTTTAACATTTGCGATTGGCGAAAATACGGTCTATAATACAAAAAAACAAAAGGATTAACATGTCGTCAATTTTTGTATTCCCAGGTCAGGGCGCACAGGTTGTTGGTATGGGTAAAGACTTGTACGAAAACAACGCAGCTGCACGCGCTGTATTTGATGAAGTAGATGATGCATTGGGCGAAAAATTATCAGATATAATCTTTAATGGTCCAATGGAAGATTTGACTTTGACTGCAAATGTTCAGCCAGCAATTATGGCAACTTCTATTGCTATGTTGCATGCCAGTGGACAGTCTTTGCCAGAATATGTAGCAGGACATTCTTTGGGCGAATACACTGCATTATGTGCTGCTGGTGCATTAAGTGTTGGCGACACTGCAAAATTATTGCGTATTCGTGGCAACGCAATGCAAACGGCTGTTCCGGTGGGACATGGATTGACTGCTGTTGTACTGGGCATGGAAATTGATGCTTTACGTAAAATATGTGAACAAGCTGGTTGCGATGTTGCAAATGATAACAGTATGGGTCAGGTTGTGATTTCTGGCGCAAAAGAAGCAGTTGAAACAGCAATGAATATGGCGAAAGAGCAGGGCGCAAAACGCGCAATGCCATTGGCACTGTCTGTACCTGTACATTGTCGTATTCAACAGCCTGCCGCAGACGCAATGGCATCTGCACTGCACGAGGTAAAAATGAACACACCTTCTGTGCCTTTGATTTCAAATAAAACTTGCACTGCACTGACAGATGTTAATGAAATTAAAGAAGCATTGGTATATCAAATGACACACGGTGTTCGTTGGCGCGAAAGTGTTTTGAATATGGCAGAACTTGGCATAACAGATATGGTCGAAGTTGGACCTGGCTCTGTTTTAACAGGATTGTGTTCACGAATTACAGATAAAATAACAGCAAAAAAATTGGAGATATAATTATGTTTAATTTATCAGGCAAAGTTGCACTTATTACTGGCGCTACGGGTGGTATTGGATGCGCAATCGCAAAAAAGATGAAGCAAGCAGGTGCAACAGTTGTTGTATCAGGTCGTAATGTCACAAAAATGGACGCAGAATTTGGTGATGAATACATCAAAATTCCTTGCGATTTAGCAACCGAAGGTGGTGCTGTTGAATTGATTATGAACACTATTGAACAGGCTGGAAAAATCGATATTTTGATTAATAACGCAGGTATTACAAAAGATACTTTGTTAATGCGTATGACAGACGAACAATTCGAAGATGTTATAAACACAAACTTGCGTTCTTGCTTTAAAATGTGCCGTGCAGCAATTATGCCTATGATGAAAAATCGCTATGGTCGCATTATCAATATGGCTTCTATTATTGGCGTTATAGGCGGGGCAGGTCAGGCAAACTATGCTGCAAGTAAAGGTGGTATGATTGCAATGACAAAATCTATCGCTGCCGAAGTTGCATCACGCGGAATTACTGCAAACGCAATTGCGCCTGGATTTATAAAAACACCTATGACAGATGTTTTGCCAGAAGAATTAAAGAAAACTTATTTAGCACAAATCCCAGCCGGTCGCTTTGGCGAACCAGAAGATATTGCAAACGCATGTGTATTCTTGGCATCTGACGAAGCTTCTTATATCAACGGTCAAGTTTTACATGTAAATGGTGGTATGGGTCGTTTCTAATGCAAAATTATGATGTGATTGTTATTGGTGGTGGACATGCCGGTATTGAAGCTGCATCTGCATCTGCAAGACGCGGTGCAAAAACACTTTTGATAACTCAGGCAGAATCTGATTTAGGCGCATTGTCTTGCAACCCAAGTATTGGTGGTCCTGGCAAATCACAAATGGTCGCAGAAATAACCGCTTTGGGCGGTGTTATGGGACGCGCAGCTGACAGGGCTGGCATTCATTGGCGTACACTGAACGCAACACACGGTGCTGCAACACAGGCTTTGCGCGCACAAATAGATCGTGATTTATACCATAATGCAATTGTCAATATTTTGGCAGAATATGAAAATCTAGACATTGTATTCGAAGCTGTTAGTAACTTTGACATCATAAATAAAACTGTGAACGATAAATTCTGCGCAAATGCAATTGTTTTAACAACAGGAACTTTCTTGTGCGGAACTGTTACACGCGGAACAGAAAAAATTTCAGCTGGCAGATTACAAGATGACGGAACATATCAAGATGCAGATAAAAATATCTCTGCTATTCTGTCTGAAAACGGGTTTAAAATTTTAAGATTAAAAACAGGAACTCCGGCCAGAATCAAAAAAGAATCTATTGATTTTTCTGTATGCGAAATTCAACCAGGGGACACACCTCATGATTGGTTTGCAGATGGTGATATAAATAATAACTATGACAGTGTTTGTTATATCACACACACAACAGAAACTACACATAATGTCATACGCGAAAATATAACTGACGCGCCTATGTACAACGGAGATATTGTTGGAACAGGCCCACGCTATTGTCCAAGTTTGGAAGATAAAGTTATGCGTTTTCCAGAACATAAATCACATCATGTTTTCTTGGAACCCGAAGGTTATAACAGCGACTTGATTTATCCAAACGGAATATCAACTAGCTTTGGTAAAGAGGCACAAGAAAAATGGATTCGCACAATACCTGGTTTAGAAAATGCAGAAATTGTTAGATATGGTTATGCTATTGAATATGACGCAATCGATGCACGCGCTTTGAATGACAAGTTGCAATCAAAAGATATACCTTATCTGTTTTTCGCAGGACAAATAAACGGAACTTCGGGATACGAAGAAGCTGCTGCACAGGGGTTAGTTGCTGGTGCAAATGCTGCTGCTTTTGCATTGAATATAAAGCCACTGATTCTGGATAGAACAAATGCTATGATTGGTGTTTTAATCGATGATATAACAACACTTGGTGTTGATGAACCTTATCGTATGTTCACATCAAGATCTGAATATCGTTTGTCTTTGCGTTGCGATAATGCTATTGCACGATTAGGTCAAATTGGTATTGATTCTGGCTTAACAACCCGGCAATGGTACGACAAAATCTATAACTTGAAAAAAGATATTATCGCAGAAAACGATAAATTCTATGCAGGATATATCGCACGAAACGAACGCGAAATTGCCGCATATAAACGCGATGCTGACTTAAAAATTCCTTCTGATTTTAAGTATGATAATCTACCTGGACTGACCAATGAATTAATTGAAAAATTAAACGCAACACGTCCTGAAAATATTGCAGACTTGTCACGCATTTCTGGAATGACACCTGCGGGAATTATGGTTGTGATGCGCAAAATAAAGGGCGGAAACAAATAAGGAATTTGTTATGTACGAAGGTATAAAAAAGAATATTTATTATGAACTGCGAACAAACAATGTGGTAAAAGAAAAGGTTGAAACATCTACTAATTATACTTTTGGTCGTTATCGCATATATAATTATTATGATTTTATGGTTATTGGTAAACTAAATCCAACAAATGGTGCTTTTGTTCACTTGAATGAATTTTGTTGGGATGATGATGAATTTCCACAATGTAATGATACTTATGCGATATATCTTGCCGCAAGAAACAAATCAGAAGGCAAAGAATATATCGACCCATATAAAAATATTCCTGCCGATGTCGCAATAAAAGATTTAACCAATAAATTTGGAAAAAAATTACAAGAAAGTATTGCTGATTTTTTGCCATACGATATGTCACAAACTCAACATTTAAGAACAGTGGTCAAAATAAAACATCTATTAGAACAAACTTTAAAAGAACATTATACCAAACAAAAATCATAAAAATTTAATTGGCTTTTATATCAAGTTATATTATAGTCGTATGCATCGCCGGTATAGCTCAGCTGGTAGAGCATCTCATTCGTAATGAGGGGGTCGTAGGTTCAAGTCCTATTACCGGCACCATAATAAAAAAATCCCCGTTCGGGGATTTTTTATTTTGTCTTTTGTGTATTTTGATAAATTGATTTTATTTTTAACTTTTGCATACGCTTTTCAATTGCTGACTGCAATTTTTCCTGTCCTACTGTTGTTAAATGACATACAGCACCATCTAAATTTGTAACAAAAGAAGTTACCTGACCTTCTTTGTCGCAATAAGACAACACAAAACCATTTGGTGAATAAATACGATATTCGTCTGGCCATTGTTTAATACTGGTTGCTGTATTTACACAATTCAAAACATCTTGTATTGTCATTTTTTGTCCTTTTTTATTTCAAATTAGATTTGAATTCGCTTATAAAGTTTATTTTTTGTTTTTCTTGAAGTTTCATTACATTTTCTTTGTTAACAAATAAATCATGCATTTTTTTTACGAATTTTTTGTCTGTAAATTCCTGTGAAATGGTTTTTTTTGTAGGTATAGCCTTTACTTCAACAGCTATTGTTAATTTTCTGATTTCCTTGCCATTAAATATAAAAGATATGCCGTCAGACCCGCTTATTTTCCATACCTGTTCATCATTTCCCCTGCTCAAAACGCGTATTTCTTTTGTTACTATTTTGTTTTGTAACGCGCTTCTTGTCATTTTAAAAATCTTGTCTTCATCTTTAGTAGAAGTAGTTAATTCTTTATTCATTATAAACATCCTTTTTCATTTCAACAATATCACAACAAAGCTGTTTGTCAATTTTATAATACAATACTTGATTTTTGGATTTTATAGGTGTACCCTGTGAGACATGAAACAAGCAACAATAATTATTATTAAATAACTAGCAACTGCGCTTTGGCGGTGGCTGGGGCGTATGGACGCCCTTTTTTTAATGATAAAACTATACGGAGTAAAAAATTATGGCATACACAAAAACAGACCCTCGTGCTGATTTTTCATCGCTGGAACAACAGGTGTTACAGTACTGGGCTGAAAATAATACATTTCATAAAACGCTAGAAAAAACAAAGCAAGGACATCCTTTTAGCTTTTTTGACGGACCTCCTTTTGCAAACGGATTGCCACACTGGGGACATCTTGGGGTTTCTGTTGTAAAAGATATGGTTTGTCGTTTTCAGACAATGAACGGACGCCATGTTCGTCGCGAACTGGGGTGGGATTGTCATGGATTGCCTGCTGAAAATTCTGTTGAAAAGAAACAAAAACAAACAGCCAAAGACATTGTTGCAAATAATGGTGTTGAAACATTCTGTGATTTATGCCGCACAGATGTTATGACATATACTAACGAGTGGAACCACTTTATTACACGTATGGGTCGCTGGGTTGATATTGGTGAAGGCTATGGCTATAAAACCATGGAAAAAAACTATATGGAATCTATGCTGTGGACATTAAAGTCTTTGTATGAAAAAGGCTTGTTATATAAAGATTATAGCGTAAATCCATATGACTGGGTTAATGGAACGGTTGTTTCTAATTCAGAAGCATCTCAAGACTATCGTGAAATCGTTGATGATGCAGTAACAGTTTGGTTCCAACTGGAAAATGGTGATCGTGTTATAGCATGGACAACAACACCTTGGACATTGCCTGCAAATAGCGCATTGGCTGTTAATCCAAATATGGAATACCTGCGTATGCAAGACACAGACGGCAATGTTTATGTTATCGCAAAAAGCAGATTAAAAGCATATGAAAAACAATTCGCAAACGCAACTGAAGTCGGTTGTATAAAAGGTGCAGAATTGGTTGGTATGCATTACACACCATTATTCCCATACTATGCAGGACAATCAGAATTGTTGTTCCAAGTAATCCCTGCTGATTATGTATCTGATGGCGATGGTACTGGTATCGTTCATATCGCACCTGCATATGGTGCTGATGACTTTTGGGCTGCAAAAAATATCGATCCAAAATTCCCTGTACTGTTAAATGTTGATACATACGGCAACTTTGATGAAACAGTTGTTGATTTTGCTGGTGAAAATATATTTACTGCAACTCCAAAAATTATGGATTGGTTGAAAACTAATGGAAAGCTGGTAAAAAAAGAACAGTATAAACACAGCTATCCTTTTGGCGATCGTTCAAAAGAAAAATTAATTTATCGTGCAACAGATTCTTGGTATATCGATGTTCCAAAAATCAAAGAAAAACTGTTGGCAAATAATGCAAAAGTAAATTGGACAAGTGCCGGTGAAAGATTCCGTTCTTGGATTGAAAATGCACGTCCTTGGTCAATATCTAGAAATCGTTTCTGGGGTATGCCTTTGCCAATCTGGGAAAAAGATGGCGAATACAAAGTATTTGGTTCTATCGCAGAACTGGAAGAATTCTTTGGTGTAAAAGTCGAAGATTTGCATCGCCCAACTTTGGACAAACTTACAAAAGACGGTTGGACACGCATATCAGATGTTTTGGATTGTTGGGTAGAAAGTGGTTCTATGCCTTGGGCATCATTACACTATCCATTTGAAAACCAAGATGTTTTCGCTGCGACATTCCCAGCAGACTATATTATCGAAGGTCAAGACCAAACACGCGGTTGGTTCTATGCTTTGATGGTATTGGCAACTGCTTTGTTTGACAAGCCTGCATTTATGACAGTTTCTGCAAATGGTATGATTGTTGATGAAAACAAAAAGAAGTTTTCAAAATCTTTGCAAAACTTTGTTAATCCAGAACAACAAATCGAACAATATGGCGCAGATGCAATTCGCTTGTTTATCTTGGGTTCTAATTTTATGAAAGCAGAACCAGTGCCTGTTGATAAAGAAGGTAAAGTTTTTGTCGATTCAACAAAGACAATTCAAACACCTTTGTGGAACGCTTATCACTTCTTTACATTGTATGCGAACGCAGGCAATGTAACTGCTAAGTTGATAGAAACAACAGATAATGTTTTGGATAAATATATCTTGGCTGAATTAAATGTATTAATCAATACAGTAACTTCTGCACTGGATGAATATAAACCAGACTTTGCAATAAAAGAATTTATCAGATTCTTGGATATATTAAACAACTGGTACATCAGACGCGGTCGCGCCCGTTTCTGGGACGAAGAACAAGATGCTTTTGATACACTGTACACAGTATTGGTAACAATGTGTCGTGTCTTGGCACCTTTTGCACCTTTTGTTTCTGAATATATCTATCGCAATTTAACTGGTGGTGAATCTGTTCATTTAACAGAATGGCCAACAGCACAAAACAGAGACGAACAAATAGTTAACGATATGCGCCGTGTACAATCTGTCGTATCAACAGGAAAACAGTTGCGCGAACAATACAAATTACGCAATCGTTTGCCATTGAATTCTTTGACTGTTGCAGGATGCAATATGCCTGAATATGCCGACATAATCAAAGACGAATTAAATGTAAAGTCTGTAAAGTTTGATTCGAATATCAATGAAGTTGTTGATAGCTTTGTATATCTAATAACACCTAAAATTGGTGCAAGATTGGGTGGCGCTTTGAAAGACATCATACCTTCTGTAAAACGCGGCGATTATGAATTAACAGGAAACAAACTATTGGTTGCAGGTCATGAGCTTAATAGTGATGAATTTGAAAATCGTCTGACTGTAAAACCAGGTATTACAGGTGCAGCACTTCCAGATAATACAGCTGTTGTTGTTTTAGATACAGAAGTGAATGCAGAACTTGTTGCCGAAGGCTTGGCAAACGATGCGTTGCGCTTTATCCAAGACACTCGTAAAACAGCAGGTCTGGATGTTTCTGATAGAATCGCTATGATATATGCTGCTGATCCTGCTTTGGCAATCGCAATCGAACAACATCAAAAACGCATAATGCGTGATGCTTTGATTGTTGAATTAAGCCAAGGCGATGGCGAATACAAAACAGAAATAGAAGGTTATGCTTTAAGTATCTCTGTAAAAAAAGCATAAGGAGTTAAATATGGTATGCACTAATACAATCTGTCCTTTTCAGGTTGGCTATAAGTGTTATAACGAGTTGTCTGAGTGCGTTATGAAAGATTTATATAACGCACAAAGACAGACGTTTACACATCAAATTTTTTCAACAAAACAAAAATAAAAAGGAATAAAATGTCAAAAAACGAATGTGTATTCTGTGGAAAAATTGGTTATAGATGCCCAAACAAAAACTTTAATGGCATTTGCAGAACAAATGGCGAAATAAACGAACATGGCGAAAAACAACCTTGCAAACATACTGTTACAATAAAAGATGGAAGCAGTGCATTTTTCGCAAAACATTTATATACAATTCGTAATAATAAACCACATCAAATATCACCAATTTCACAGCCAGTGAACATATACCCAAATTATTTGTATTGTGCGAATATTGATACATTTTGTCCATATCAATCACCTGGTGGCAAATGCACTTTGATTCAGTTTATGCAAGGACGTGATGTATCGACAACATGTGGCTATCAAATTTAT
>JAFZHX010000023.1 GCA_017554665.1 Alphaproteobacteria bacterium | reverse complement strand
TCTTATCAAAGAATTTGCCGCACCTAATATATTTGATGTACTGCGATAATTTGTTTCTAATCGAATAATTTTTGCATCAGGAAATGTCTTGTTAAAATTCAAAATATGTTTAATTTCCGCACCGCGCCAAGAATATATAGACTGGTCATCATCACCAACACAACATATATTTGGATTTTCTATTCCGCGCGTCAACATAGTCAACAATTCCATCTGAGCATTATTAGTGTCTTGAAATTCATCAACCAAGATATACTTGAACTGATTTTGATATCGTTGCAAAACATCTGGATTTTTATCAAACAATTCCAGCACTATTAAAATAATATCACCGAAATCAACCGCATTTAGACGAGCGAGTTCTGCATTATATGCCTGAAATAATTTGTCCTTGCTTTGAAGCGCAACCAACCCCTTGTCCTTGATAGCCGAAAATTCTTCAACATAATCACCAGGTGTCTTTGTGCCTGTGGCTATCAGAGATTTTATAACAGACTTTTGATCATCTTCTCCAAAAATAATAAAATCTTGACGCAAACCACACATCAGCGCGTTAGAACGCAAAATACGCAAGCAAATAGAATGAAAAGTCCCACACCAAATGTCGCCAGAATGCCATGTACCATTCGACAAATTCGCAAGACGATTCTTCATTTCGTTCGCCGCCTTGTTCGTAAAAGTCAAAGCAAGAATCTGCCACGGCTTTGCCAAAGCCTTGTTTAAAATATACGCAACACGCGTAGTCAGCACACGCGTCTTGCCAGTACCAGCTCCAGACAACACCAGTAATGCACCTTCTGTGGTTTGTACAGCATTCAATTGTTCACTATTAAGATTTTCTAGCATTAAATTCACGCATCTATTATAATACCACAAACAATCTTTATCAAGAAACGGAAAATATCATGAATCGTATTATTTGCTTTGACATTGAAACAACTGGATTTGATTATTTGCGCGGCGATAGATGTATCGAAATCGGCGCAGTAGAAGTCATAGACGGAAAAATCACAGACAATACCTTTCACGAATACATCAATCCCGAAGGCAAAATTATTCCACCTGATACATATATGGTTCATAAAATCTCAAATGCTTTTTTGGAAGACAAACCTATCATGGCTGTTATCGCACCAAAATTCTTGGAATTTATCGGGGATAGTCCTATTGTTGCTCACAACGGTCTGGACTTTGACTTTCCGTTCGTCAATCACGAGCTATCTAAATTAAATTTACCACAAATTCCACGCAGTCAACAGCTGGACTCTATTGTTATCGCTAGAAATCGTGTATTTGGTCCAAAAAGCTATACTTTAGACGCCTTGGCAAAATGGTTTGGAATACCACTGACAGCACGTGCAGATGCACACGGCGCGTTAATCGACTCTGAAATCTTGGCAAAAGTTTATTTAGAATTGGAAAATACTGCGCCTGCACCAGATGTAAATGAAATTATCGCCAAACAACACGAAGCAATGCTTAACCATCCAAAAATTGGCGAAAACTTTCCATACAGGACATACGAAATTGATAATGAGGAACTAGAAAACCATAATAAATTTATGGAACATATAAACAAATAATATCAACCACAAAAAAATCCCCAAATTGGGGATTTTAATTAGCTACACAGTCACCGTTTGCATCTAATTTATAGCCTGTTTTACAAACACACTTACTATTTTGTTCTTCTGAATTTGCCTTGGCACAAGAACACTTGTCCGTAGTATCATTAAATGTACCACCAGAAGACAGACATGCACTCTTGCTGACGCAAGCCTTGGCTATTGTACTATATCTATAACCATCATTACACAACAAGCTGTTGTAGAACATCTCGGATACAGAATTTATACATGTATCCGCACCAGTCGAACCCGAAGGACATGAAACATTGTCGCTATCAAACACAGCATAAGAACATGTCAACGCAACATTGCGGCACGCACCACGCATCACATTATATATACTATTCAAACTGGCAGTAGAAGACCAAGAATTAACCTGTGTCACCTGCTGATTATAGCAATCTGCAATATCCGACATACAATTGGACGCATATTCAGATATAATATTATATTGAGCAGCACGGATATTCACCATCGCGCGCTGAACATAATTTGTTACAATGTCATTATAAGCTATATACTTTGCATTAGAGTCATATGTATAAGCTTGGCACTTGTCCAGAACAGCACGACACAAACCTTCTTCTGTAACCTTTTGCTTGGTACCGATTTTGGTTAACAAGTATTTTACAACACATCTTCCGTCATTTGCAGATTGGTCTGCACAAACTTGTTCGTCAATAGAGGTTGCATAGGCATCTGCCAAAAATCCCTTGTCGATTCCACCGTTGTTATACCCTTCCATAAACGCCATAATGTTCGAGATTTTTTGTCCCAAAACAACCTTGCCGTTTTCATCGATATACCTTTTAGTAGGGTCAACACATTTATAGTATTGTTCGCCACACACCATTTCATCGGTCATACATTCTTCCAGCGCACCAATACAAGCTTTTGCATCATATTTATTTTTATCCTGCAATACTGCAAGTCTTGCTTTTTGCAACATCAGGTTTGCGCTACGAACATTCGAAATCAATGTTTCGTTCATCTTGGTCAAACCTTGTTCATACGCAATACAGTCTTTATCAATTGCTAGATCATAATTACCTGTAATTTGATTTGCCGTTGCACCTGCATCTTTACATTGGGTCAGCACTACATTGCAACGCTTTTTTGCCGCGTTATACAAATCCGCACCACGCATACTGGATAAATCCTCGCTCTTGCCCATATTCAGGAAATCTAAACTGAATATATCTGCCGATGAATCCGAAGAAAAATCTAAGTTCAAATCTAAACCAAAACTAGAACCTTCTGAATTATATGAAGAAGTAGATACTTTTGGATCACGAATAAGAGCTTCTATTTCTGTCAACATATCGCGGGTTTCAGAAGTATCACGAGTACCAGACAAAACTTCTTCAGCTTCTGTTTCGGTCATAATCGCACGAATTTCGTCAGCAGACAAACCAACATAGCGAATACGTTGAGCCACATCGTTTAGTTGAACATTCGCATCTTTTACAGCTTCTTCAACTTTTGCATACTTAGACACATTAGCCGAGCATGAGCAACGCTTTTGATTTGCATCAATAACGGAACAAAACTGATCCATACATTCGTTATATTGTTGCTGACAGGATTTATTTAACTCTGCCGTGTTTTCTAAAATTTCCTTGGCCTGTTGGATACTTTCAGGAGTTGCAACAACAGAACCTGCACGAGATCTGACCCCACGCAATTGTTCGTCTATATTAGAGCCTGTTTGGACACCCGTATTGCCAATTGTGGCACGACCACCAACTTCAGCAGTGCTTGGACGCAAAACAAGACCCGCACGACGAACCGAAGGATCGCTGTTTATGCTAGCAGAAGCAACACGTTCATTCCGACCAACAGTATTCAATATCGACTCAAAACTGCGACCAGAAGAATAATTAGACAAACTCTGACGCGCAACAACACCACCGCGCGATATAGTCTTTTTTTCAACAGGCTTTTCATTATCTTTTGTACCATTAAAAACACGAGATACTGTACTACGAACAGTTTTTTCCGAAGTAGCTTTTAACGAAGCATTTTCACGAGTAGCTGTGCGTGAAACAGTTGTACGAGATGCCGGTTTTGTAGCATTTGTCTTGACTTCATCGCCCGTTGGAATAACACGAGAAACAGCGCCATCAGCAGCATAAACACTGGGCGCAAACATTGTTATCGCAAAGAAACAAGTTAATAACTTTCTCATTTTCTCTTGATGTATTATATCATAAAAAACCCCTTAATAAAAGAGTTTGTTTTGAAAAGCGACCCCTATACAAACAACAATCGCAAAATAAAAACCCACGATTGTGGGTTTTTGTTTCTGTCTTTAAAAGCCTTTTGGTGCATCCATTTTAAACTTGGACACTTTTTTATCCAATGCCTTGACAACTTCGTCTGTTATATCCAAATTCTTGGAATCAGAACCTATGCGAGCCATACGCCCGTCAATTACCAAAGACAATTTCTTTTTAGCAATTACACCTTCGATAATTGGATCCAGATGCTTAGCTTGAATATCGTTCAATGCTTTTTGATATGAAACTTCTATACTTTGAGCACGTTCTGTCAAATCACGTTGCAGTTTTGTAACCTTGTTTTGATAATCTACAACACGGCGTTGCAAAGCTTCTTGAGACAAAACATCTTGTGATTTTTCAATTTCTGCTTTTTCTTTTTCCAATTTCTTTTGTCTTGATGTCAATTCATCGCGCAATTTGTTTTCGTATTTTTCTTTTTGACTGCGCAAATCTTTCAAAGCATTTGCTTCCGCTTGGATTGCGTCCATACGAATAACAGCAATACGCAAGTTTGCACCATTTGCAGCATCTTCAGAGATTTCTTCAATAACCTCTGCTACTGGGGCAGAAGTGTTTGAATTCAATGCAGACACAGCCCAAACACCCAACACTGCAACAGCAAGTGCCACAGCTGCAACAATACCTGTTTTTTTATAATTCTTTACAGGTGATTTTTCACTAGAAATTTGTACCATTTTCCATCCTTTTGTGTTTTGTTATGCAACCACTATAACAACAAAATTTAAAAAATGTAAAGAGAAAGTTATCTTGCAGGAGCAAGTCTTATTTCAACACGACGATTAGTCAAACGACCTATATCATCTTGAGCTGCAATCGGACGCGCAGACCCACGACCAACAATGAACATGCGCGCAGTATTTATTCCATGTTGCGCAAAATGCACACCAACACGTTCCGCCATATCCAAGGACAAAGCACCCGCTGCAGTCTTATCACGCATAGCATCTGTATAACCAGCAATTTCCATAAATGTTGCATCGTACTTTTTTAAAATCTTGGCTATGATTTTTAATGTATCGTCACCAGTACTAGAAATATCAGCAACATTTAATTCCATTATAGCATCGCGAACTAAAATAACTACAACATCAGTTCCTGCGCGCTGAACAGAAATACCCGGCTTGCGCAATGCGTCATACAATTCATATTCTAATGTCGACATATACTGACGAGCGACCAAGTTATCATTTGTAACTTTGTCACCATAAGACAATTGCGCATCACTTTCAACTTCTGAAGGAACAAGCTTACCACCTGCACCCAGGTACACAGGTCTTTTTGCCACACGCGCCATTTCTGTCATATCCGAAAAACTTGCACCCTTTAGATACATAGACCAAGTTCTACGATCTGGGCTGCTATACTGCACACAACCAGATAACAAAAGCAACAAAGAAGCAATTTTAACTAACTTCATTATTCAACAATGAACGAAATCTGATTTGTATCAGACTCAAAACAATTACTAGATATATCTGTTTCAAAACCGTTTACCAGTAATTTTTTGGTCCAAGTTGGTTCTTTAGAGACAAAATAATTACATTCGCCATTTGTTAACTCTACTAAATTGATAGAAAAACTTGTTCCATCAATACTTGGTGTAACAGACCAACCTGCACCACCAAGAGGAGCCTTGTCTGATTTTAACGCACCGGACTTAATCAAATAACTTACAGATACACCTTCGTATGAACCACGCATCTCTAATAGAATTTTTGTATTTTCTGCAATCTGTTTTAATTCCATACTTGCAATACTACGTTTTTGATTTGAACGCAGCATATTATAAACACCCAAGGCGGACACTGTCATAACACCAGCAATAGCCATTATTCCTATTACTTCTATTAAAGAACGACCTGATTCACTTCTCATTATTTAACCCCCACTATTTCAGCATCTTCAAACAAGCTCATCGCACTAGCAACCAGCGGATCAGCTTCTAATTCTTGTTGTTTTTGTTCAGACATTGTTTGCGCATTAGTAGTTTCTGTCAAACGAGTCAAAGTCCATGCTTTGCCTGTTTTTTCTTGTAACCATGCAGATAGTTTATGCGCAAAATCGCCATCGCCCTTGCGATCAAAATATTTAATCGTGCTTTCTGTCAATTCTGCAACTTCGATATTGCTACTAAAATAAGAATACAACAATATTTCTTTGGTTGCTTGTAGTGCGCTACCCAATTCGGCTGCATTTGTTATAGACAGAGTCTTTACCGCTGGTTCTTCAGCCGGAGAACTGGACATTCTGTCTGCCAAAATACTTTTTACAGAACGCGCACGATTTTCAGACTCTTGTTGTTTTAACAGTTCTGGAATCGAAGGCATGTCCGCAATATGCATACATCTAATTATCAGCATATCAAAACATTGCTTTTGATTTCCTGCTGCCTGCATTTCTGGAACAGCCGCAACCATAACCTGCCAAATACGCGACAGTGTATTAACAGAAATCCGAGAATTTATATTCGCAATTTGTTCGCGTTGATCAACCGTGTATGGTGCACTACTTGCATTACCAGCATGCAAAGCAGGATGCATACGAGTTGCCCAGTGTGTCCACTCCATCATATCTGTTAACAACATAGACAAATCTGCACCATTATTGTAAATAGAATCAACCTTGTCCAAAGCTGCTGATACATCGCCTGATAATATCGCTTTCATCAGTTCTATCACAACAACACGGTCTGCGCGCTTTAACATATCAAGAGTCGCCGCTTCGTCCACATGACCGCCAGTCTGAGCAATAGCTTGATCCAATAAAGACAAACCGTCACGAACAGAACCATCAGCCGCACGTGCCAACAAATCATTTGCACCATCTGTTAATTCAATATTTTCTTGTTCTGCAACCCAAGCAAAATGCTTTTTCAAAGTTTCAATAGAAACACGTGCCAAGTCAAATCGCTGACAACGCGACAAAATAGTAACTGGAACCTTTCTGATTTCAGTAGTTGCCAAAATAAAGATTACATGTGCAGGAGGTTCTTCTAATGTTTTCAACAAGGCATTAAAAGCAGATGTTGAAAGCATATGAACTTCGTCAATAATATAAACCTTGTAACGGCCGTTTGTTGGTCTGTATTGCGCAGCATCCAAAATATCACGCATATTATCAACACCTGTATGCGATGCCGCGTCAATTTCCATAACATCAATATGTTGACCCGCAGCAATAGCACGACAATTTTCACATGTACCACATGGGGTTGCTGTCGCCCTATCAGAAGACAAACAGTTTAGTGCCTTGGCAAAAATACGAGCAGTACTTGTTTTACCTGTACCACGAATACCAGTAAAAATATATGCATGAGCAATACGCGAAGTTTCGATTGCTGTTGTTAATGTCTTAACCAAAACATCTTGTCCAATAAGAGATTTAAAATCTTGACTGCGATACTTGCGCGCCAAAACAGTGTAATTCGTATCCATACTATTATCTTCCTTTTGTTTTAGCATAGCAAAATGACTTGAAATTTCAACAAATAAAACGCATCCAAACGGATGCGTTCAAAACTAATTCAAATTGGTTATAAAATCAGGAAAAGCAGGTTCGTCATCATCTGTTGCTTCTGCGTTTTCTGCGGCAGAAACTTCTGCTTCAGCAGCAGCCTTTTCCTTTGGATCACGAATAGAATCTATTTTTTCTTGTTCCGCACTTACAATACGACCATAATGTTCCGCAGTTTGCAATAAACGTTCGCGTTCAATTTCATCAGACACCTGACGAGCTTGATCAATGTATTGTTTTCTTTTTTGACGCCACTTATGGCAACGTTGAATCATCTGTCCTACAGAAGATTGATTTTTCTTATTTTGCATATCTTTTCTTTTTAACAGGAAATTATCTGCGACAATGTTTTAACACACTGTCAAACTTAACGAAATTGATATTAAATCATCTTAAAACCAATTGCAATATTTTTTTTCTATTGCTATGCTGTTAATCAGGTAGGAGGGAGCATTTTGCACCAAGAGCGCGGAAACTTTTTATTACAATCTTTGCTAGCACTGGGGTTAATATTTGCGTTCATCCCTGTTTTATCACGACAATTAAATGAAAGAAACATTGATACGCGCATGTTTTCCGCTACTCGCCAAGTAGAAACAGCGCAAACAGCCGCGCGCATTTTTATTCGTGAAAACTCTAACAACATACCATATGACACAACTGTTATTGCAGGAAATGATTTTGCAGATGTGCTTGAACCTTATGGTCTGCCACTGGGCTTTGTACCAAAAACCGCAATGGGACAAGATATAGCTTTGATTATTCACAAAACACCTTCTGTTATAACAGCATATTTAAAGCTTACTGGTGGAAAATTAAGTGGAATTGAACAGGCTGAACTTGTGCGAAGAATCGGTTTTTACGCTGCACCAAACGGTGATGAAATCGATATAGGTATCGAACTACAAGATATATATTCGGATGTAGTTAGACGCAATGAAACCAATTTGGAAAACAGTGGTTTCTTGACTAACTTGGACATGAACAATTTTTCAATCAATAATATCGCAAATATATTCGCTGTGCGTAGTGATTTTGAAACATCTGAATTTAATAATTTAACCGTACTGGGAATAGAATCAGGCAAAAAAGCAAAAAATAATATCAAAACAATCAATGCAAACAAAACCGTATTCCAGTCTAAAACCGGAGAAGCGGCACTTACATTGACTCGCGGAACATTGCATGTTGACACTGCGAATGTTAAAACTATTTCATTATTCGGCGACACAGGTAACTTTTCTGCACAAGATGTATCTACACACAACTTGTCAATGACAGCTGGACGCACCTCTTTTACAGGACCTGCAAAATGGGAAGTCCGTGGTTCTGTCGCAACGAATAATGTTAATTTTTCTGTTGAAAGACTTGATATATCTTCGCACTTGATGACAACTCGCGGTCAAGATGTTTATATTGACGCAGACACATTGACCTATAGCGCAAAATCAGGAATTGATACAGGTGTTTTGTTCGCTTCTAATGTTACTATGCGCGACCAAACTTCTGCCGCTTTGAATAATGGTCAAACTGGTGCTGTTATTTTGGACATCAGACCTGCTGGAACTTCTCTATTGCCAGATGTTTTAATAAGCGACATAAATAATGACGATTTTAAAATTATAAAAGACATTATCGCAAATGATGACGCTTCGATAAAATGTGAATCAATTATCAGAGATTTAGAAGGTGTATATAACAAGCAATCTTTATCACAATATTTGATATGCCAATATGTCTATTGGCAACGATTGGAAAAAAGAATCGATATAAAAAAATGTTTAATGGAAGGCGGCAGTGATTGTATTAAAAACTAAGATTTTTAACACACAAAATAGTGGTGCAAGCATGACAGAGGTTTTGCTAGCAATGGCTATAGTTGCCATGGCAACTCCTTTTGTTTATAAACAAGTATCACAAACAAATCAAACACTGCGCGATATCGCAACAGCAAAGTCAATCATGGCTTCACGCGATTCTGTACTAAATTTTGTTCGCACCAATCAAGACAAATGGCCTGAAACAATTCAAATCAAATTAGACGAAGCGGATTTAACAGGATTATCGCCAAATGCATCCGCTGGTTTTATTGATAAATACCCAATAGTTGGAACAAGTGTTACAGATGTGTACCTTGCGTTTAAAATAGACGACTCTGATTTACACGCGACACAAATTGCAAAACACATTGGTGGAGATGCCGCAGTTGTAAGCGAAAACGGTGTTGCATATGGAAACACTTGGGCTGTTGCAGCTCCGGACTTTCATACTGGCGATTTGATTTATAGAATCACTCGAAATATTTCTGGCGAGGACACATCAAAATATTTACATCGTGCAACTTCGGGAGAAGATGATTTTAATGTTATGATGCGCGACTTAAATATGAACAAATATCATATTCATAATACTTCGACCGCAAACGCAGAATCGGCACGCATAAACAATGCTAGTACTGTATTTGTAGATTCTGAAACGATTTCCGCACAAAATGTTTATTTTTCTTCTGGCGCAAATATGGACGGTGAAGAAGTATCTTTTGGAAATCTTCGTGTTTCAGGAGATATGTACGGTTTTAAAAATATGTATGCCAATAGTTTGAACGGTTCCGCCTTTACAACCGAAGGACAAATCATCACCGACAAAGCAACCATATCAAAATCAATCAAAGTTGGAAATGACATGGTTATTAAAACCTCTTCTTCTGTTTCTGTTAATGGTTTTACTGGAATTGCTGCTAATACAGTATTTACCCCGTACTTATCTACCGAAGAAATTATTTTTTACGATAACTTTGGTCTTACTGTATCTGGTGAATTACTAATGTCCACAACTATGCCTTTAAAAATAGGCGACTGGTCATTTCCTTCAGCAAGACCGCCTTTGTTTTCCGAATTCAAAATATCACGTGCAGAAAGACCAGAAGCACCAAACAACAATGAATTTAATCTGGTAACAGA
>JAFZHX010000022.1 GCA_017554665.1 Alphaproteobacteria bacterium | reverse complement strand
TTTCATTGTTGTTTTTATTGCTATTTGGGCTGGTTTTATACGTGCTAATCGTTCTTCTACAATTATCTTAACTCCAGAAGTTCCAGCGCAAGTTGTTACAAAACAAAAAAAGGAAATAACTGTTCCTGAATTTGATATTGTTCGTATCAGTAAAGATGGCGGTATTATAATTGCAGGTCGTTGGCTGCCAAATCAAAATGTGTCTGTTATGGTGAATAACCGTGTGGTCGCAACAGAAAGAACAAACTTAGATGGAGAATTTGCTTATAGTCCTAAAAATAAATGGAAACCAGGTAATTATACTATTGCTTTGGTTGGTGCAGAGCCTGAAGTAAAGTCTTCGGAAAAAGTGTTTGTGTATATTTCTGAAAAAGGTCCTGAGAATTCTGTTTCTTTATTGATGACAAAAAATGGAAGCACTTTGTTGCAGATGCCAGCTGTGTTAAATGATAATGATTTAACAGATTCTAAGATAGATTATTTGGACACAGGTCGTATCGTTGTAACCGGTGATGGTATGCCAAGATTGCGTGTTTCTTTAAGCTTGGATGACAAGTATGTTGGTTTTGCACGTGTTTCTGATTATAAGCACTTTGGATTGGGTGCTGATGTGGGTGATTTAGAAGTTGGTAAAGAATATACTTTAACTGTTCGTATGCATGATGGTGATGGTCGTACAGTTAGCACTGTTACTCATAAGTTTACTATGCCAGAAATGACAGGCGAGGATGATACTTATTATACAGTTCGTCGTGGTGATTGTTTGTGGATTATTGCGCGTAACTTTATGCGCCGTGGTGTTTTGTTTAGTATAATTGCAGATACTAATAATATAAAAAATCCAGACTTGATATTTCCAAAACAAGTATTGCAAATTCCAGTAAGTAAAAAGTAATGTTATGAAACCACAAGATGTAAAAGACTTGTTGAATGCCTTGGTGCCAGTGGCAGATAAGCTGGACAGAAAGCAAGTTAAACAACTGTATAGTATGTTGATAGCGAATGGTCAATATCCTGTATGCCCTGCTTGCAATCAGCCTATTACGACAGTGCAAGATTTTACTTGGGACCATATTGTAGCAGCCAGCAAAGGTGGCAGTGATGATATTAGTAATATGGTGCCAATGCATGCGAAATGTAACGAGTTGAAAGGAAATCAATACTTTGACGAATTGTTTGAAGTAGAATATAAAATTACAACAGAAATTAAATTGGAAGTTGTTTATCCAGTTGTTGAACCTGCTCCTGTTATAGTAAAGAAACAGAAAAAGCGCAATGTTACGCGCTTTAAGCCTTGGCAGCATACTTGTTTAAAGAATTTCAGAAAAAGATAAGTTAAAATTCTCGTAGATTTTTTTATGGTTTTTATATATACTGATAGCAGAATTGCGGGCGTGGTATAATGGTAGAACGTCAGCTTCCCAAGCTGAAGACGAGGGTTCGATTCCCTTCGCCCGCACCAAGGATATGAAAATGAAAAGTGCTGAAATTAACCAGCTCTTATTTTTGTATTGTTTTGCACACGACCTTGTTGTTTATTAAGTCAACTGTCATTTGTGCGCGTTTTTTTGTGTCAGCCAATGTTTTATGATTTGCTGTTATTTCATATGCAACAGGAACTTCTACTTCTCGTTGAAATGTGTTTTTGATTATACGCGCGCCTAATTCTGGACGATATCCTTTTTTGATTACAAAGTCCTGAACTGCCGGATTGACCGATACACTGATGTTATAATCTTGTTCGATTGTTGCGTTTAATTCATGGCACAGTGTGTTTGTAATTTGTTGTAATGCAGCTTGACTTAATGGTTCGAATGTTACGATTTGATTTACACGTCCCAAGAATTCTGGTAGAAATACTTTTGATAAATTGTCGTGCGATACAGACAGTTTTGTTTTTTGTTCGTCAAAGCCTATTTTGGCATCGCGTTGAACACCAGCATTTGTTGCCATAATAATAATTGTGTTATTAAAGCTCAAAGTCATGCCTTGGTTGTCTGTGAAAGTTCCTTTGTCTAAAATTTGTAACAGTAATCGTTGAACATTTTTGTGCGCTTTTTCAAACTCATCGAACAGTAATACAGAATATGGGTTTTGAGCAATAATGTTAGTTAATTGACCGCCAGACTCATAGCCTATATATCCTGGTGCAGCACCAGTCAACTTTTGAACGTCGATTTCGTTTTGGTATTCGTTCATATTTATAACAGAAAAGCCGCGTCCAAGTAATTTAGCAATTTCTTCTGCTGTTTTAGTTTTACCAACACCACTTGGGCCACAAAACAGAAAGCTTGCTTGTGGTGAAGGTGTTTTGTTTGTGTGCATGATATAAGAATGTGTCAATGTTGTAGAAATTGCTTCGATTGCAGGTTGCTGACCAAAAATTTTATTGTTTAATTTGGTGTGCAAAGTTTGTATTTGTGTTGCTTTGGAGGTGTTTAACAATGCTAGTGGAATATTAAACATATCAACCAAAGCTTTGTTTGTTAAATCTATTGTGCATTGAGCATGTTGTTTGTTTTTGCTTGCTAAAACACAAACGTAGTTTAGTAAATCAATGGCTTTGTCTGGAAAGTGTCTGTTATGAATATACAAGCTGGCTTTTTGGACAATGTCTGCTAATACTTCGTCTGAAATAGAAACAGAATATGATTCTTCGTATCCTGGTTTTAATTTTTTTAATATATCCAAAGTTGTTTCGATGCTTGGTTCGGAAAGTGTTATTTGATTAAATCTGCGTAAAAAAGCATCGTCTCGGATAGATAAAAATTCTTTGTCTGTGGTTGCGCCAATCATACGGATTTCGCCATTAGCCAAATATGGTTTCATTATGTCTGCAATCTTTTCGTTCGATCCGCGATTAGAAAACAATGTGTGTATTTCGTCCAAGAATAATATGCTGTTATTATCAGCGATGTTTTCCATTAGCTCTATTAATTTACTTTCTAATTCGCCACGAAATGTTGTGTTTGACATCAAGTCGCCAAAATTTATGGATATGATTTTTGTTCCGCGTAACAAAGGATGACATAAGCCATTTACGATATTATAGGCCAAGCCTTCGACTAGTACAGATTTTCCAGTTCCGTTTTTGCCAATCAACATAACATTACTGCGATTTTGTTTTAAAAGTAGGTTTTCAAGCAGTTTTAATTCTTTGTCGCGATTGAATATAGGCGGTTCTGTTAAGTCTTGGACTTCTTCTGTTAAATCAGTTCCAAAATCAATAGGGGTTGTTTTTTGTTGTGTGCTAGCATCCGGGAGGTTCCAAGTAAATTTTTGTTTTGATTTTTCGTATTCTTCAGGGAACAATTTTTCAAAGCTCAAATTATATCGTTCCAGTACAGGATTGCAAAACTCTAAAATGTCTGCTCCGAAAGTGTCTGTGTCGCGATTGCGGTTTTGAAAACATGCTATCAAACGTTGAATGTCGCTTTTAGGTTTTAATATAGCTGCATAATCAACAAAATGTTGTTCATCGTCAAGATAGTCTATGCCGAGATAAACTTTTGGAAAATAATGTTTTGTTCGGAATCCGTCCAAGGCACATTTCATCTCTTGCTGAATCTGTGTGGCGTTCTCTCCGGTTGTGTTTTTTATATGTTCTGCAACAGCAGGACTGAATGCAATCAATAAACATTCAATTCCAACTGGTGTAAGAAAAGATACACATTGGTTATAGTATTTATCTATCAAATCGTTCAACTCAAAATCAGTTAGATTTTTAGGTTGTGTATCGTTTTTATCTAACATTTTATGCCTTTAAATTTTTGTTTGTTATTAACGGTAGCACAAAACACCTGTTTGTCAATGTGTTTGTGCTTTGTTGAACGGGGATTAAATGTTTGCTGAGAGTCAGGTGTTTAAAGAAAAAATATCGTAAAATATGAAAAGAATATCCCCTTCTCTTTTGATTGTTTTTAGAGAAATTTTGTAGGATTTTTATTTGTAAATATAGCTTGTGTAATTTGTTGTGTTTTTGCTATGATGTTTCTATAGAGAGAATATGCTAAAACTATATAAAATTTTGTTTGTGGTTTTGTGTGCCTGTGTTGTAGGTACTGCTTGTCGTGCAAATACAGAATCTGATGATTATTTGTCGTTTTTACAGGCTTCTGAGCAAATAAAAAATCTGGACGAAGGTGACGAAAGTGTTGCTGTTATGAATGATTCAAAGCAGTTGAAGGCATTGTTGGAAAAATTAAATTGGGGTGAGTCGGAAGATTCTGAAAGACGCGAAATTTATCAAAAATTACAAAGTGCAGTTCAATCTTTTGAGGCAGAAGAAAATGCAGAAAACTCTCAATCTATTGATGAAAAAAAACAGAAACTACAAGAAGCCAAAGATGAAGAAAATTCTCTTGTAAATCGCACAATTGGTGCTTTGGGTATTGGTGCGACTGGTATCGGTGGTATGCAGTTGGCTTCGGGTCTTGCGGAAAAGCAAGCTGATGAAGATGCAGAACAGTCGATGAAGGCTTATTTGGCGACTTTTATGTGCAAGTACGGTGATAAAAGGGTTCAAGGTGGAACAATGAATGTAGAGCTGCCAGGTGGAAACGATTTGCTTCCTTTGGTTACGGAATATCGTAAATTGGCATCAGACTTGAAGTTGAGAAAAGAAGCTTTGGAGTTAATGCCTGGAATCGAAAGCGAAATAATAAATGATAAAGCTGTGTCTGGCTTGTATGATGATGAAAACTTGACTAGGTCTGATGGTGTTTATACATCGCTGGCACGTGCTTTGACGGATGCAAGCAGTAAAGATGCGGCAGATTGGGAAGCTCAGAAACAAGAAGCTCAGGATAAAATAAAAAAAGGTGCAACAATTGCCGCTGTTGGTGCAGTAGGAAGTCTGCTTGCGAATTTAGCATTTAATTCTTCTAAACGCGGGGTTGTTGTTGGCGAAATTAAAAAAGTAAATTACGATGTGCGAGATTTATTGACTCAGGCTTTGGATAATTGTAATGCGACTATCTTGGATGCAAAATTAAAGATAGAAGAAGGAACAGATGATTTTTCAGAAGCAGATAGAGCGACTATTCAAAATATGGGCTATTTATCAGGAATCGATGATTTAGAGCAATTACAAGGACATATATTATGCAACTAAGAAAACGGTTTTGTTTGATGCTTTGGGTACTTATGGTTGCGCTTGTTGCGCGCGTGTCTTGTGCGTCAAATGAAGTTGTGTTTGAAGATTCTTGTGAAACAAAAAATGGTAAGTGTATAGAAGCTTTTGTTAAACACCCTATTTCGGGTGGTGGCATTAATGTTAATGTGCAACAGTTGCAAGGTGTTGAGCTTGCCAAGCTTCAGGTTGGTGATAGTTCGCTGGTTTGTGAAAACGAAATTCGTAAATCTAATAACGATGATTATATGAGCTGTGTGTCGCAACGCGATGGTACAAAGTATGAGTTTAGATTTGATGACTTGTATGAAAGTGTTGGCGCAGATATACAAGATTCTATTGGATCTGTTGTTTGCGACTTGTGCGGTGGTTTTTATGATAAAAGAGCCGTTATGTGTGTCGGTAATGTGGATAGTCGATGCAACAGCAAGTATTTGGCACGGTTTGGTTATTCTGTTTCAGAATGCAGTGCTTCTGGATGTAAGTATAATTTTCCAAAATTAAAAAAATTGTCTGTCTATAAAACGCCGCAAGGCAAAGTAGTTATAGATGGAAATGTTTTTAGTAATACTCAAATTCGTTTAACAACCGAAGTGCCAGAGTTGTTACAACAGTTTTCAATGGTGATGTTGGCTTCGAACGGCTTGTCGTTGGAGTCTTTTCAGTGCAATAAAAGCTTTTATAAATATGGTACAGATGATGTGTTGCGTTGTTACGTAAAGGCTTTTGGTGATAAAAGTGCACAGGCTGTTGACTTTGTGTTTGATGACTTGCATGAATTGTCAGAAAAACAAGCAAAGGCTGGTCGTGATGGTTTGGCCTGTAATGCAAGTGGCGGAAGCTCTGATGGTGAAACTTGTTTGGGCATGACGGAAAGCATGTGCGCAAATCTTGCACAGCAAGAAAATGTAAAAACAAAATGGGACGTGGAACAAGGTGGATGTGTATTGCTTGATGCACAAAAACAAAAACAACGAATGGAAACTCTGACGGGGGTTGCGAATGCTGCGATTATTATTGCAGGTGTGGCAGCTGCTATTCCAACTGGCGGTGTAACTTTGGTGGTTGCTCTTTCTGCAACGGCGGTTGGACTTGTTGGATCGGGTGTTTCTGCAGCGGCTTCGTCAAAAATGGATGCTTATTACACAGATGTAATGTATGCAGCAAGTGAATGTTGGGCAAAAGCTTGTTCTAACAATAGGACAAGATATATAAATTGTCGTTTATGTGCGTATAATGTTGTAACAGGATTTGTTTCCAAGGTGGCATTGTACGAAGGGAATATTGACGAACAAAAAGTACAAGGTATGTCTTTGATTATCGATAGGCTTTCAGAAGCTTTAGAAGGGACGGCTTTTGCGTTTTGTATGTATGCACAAGGTAGCAATAATGGAGATGTGCTGACCCGCACTGCAACGGCTGGTGATATTATGGCGATTACAGGCGCGGTTGTATCGTTGGGCAGTGGCTTGTCTGGTTCTGCTAAGGTGATAAAGTCTTCCGCTAAGATTGCAAAAGCAGCCGATGCTTTGAGAGCGACTAAAACAGCTTCGAATTTGTCGCGCTGGATGAAGAATGTTGAGCAGATGTTGGTTTCTGAAAGTCGTTTTGTTAATGCTTTTCGTGATTTTGTGGTGCAGTCGGAAAAAAGTGCAACGAAGGCGAATAAAGTTAAAAAACTAGCTTCTACTTTGGATCATTTGTCAACTGCAAAAAGTGCGGCAAGTGTCGCAGATTCTTCAAGTGTTGGTTATGAACTGTACGATGGTGTTGAGCAAGTGTGCGAAACAGATTTTTGTAATCCGGGTTTGTCTTTGAGTGAATTTTTGCTTCAACTTGAGGCTGGACCGGATGTTTTGTGTCCCCCTGTATAAAAATTGTTGACTTTTCTAGATTTTTAGTACATAATTAGCGCGCAAATCCCAAAGATTGCCATTATTATAAATCCAGTTCGCAGTATGCGTGTGGAACATCAACCGGCGAGTTTCGCTCTTGATGGCGGTTTTCTTTGTGATTAAAACAGTTAATAAATTAAGGAGCAAAAATATGGCAACTGTTATTCGTTTAGCACGTTATGGTGCAAAAAAACGTCCATACTATCACATTGTTGTGACAGATTCTCGTAATGCACGTAATTCTGGTAATGTTTTGGACACTGTTGGTAAATATGATCCAATGCAAGCAAAAGATAGCGACAAACGTGTTATCTTGAAAATTGATGAAGTAAAAGCTTGGTTGGCAAAAGGTGCTCAACCTTCTGATCGTGTTTACAAGTTCTTGGCAAATGCTGGCTTGGTTGCAAAGAAAGCAACTCCAGTTCAAACAAAGAAACATTTGCAGTCAGAAAAAACTTTGATGAAAATCAAAGACAAAGCTGACAGATTGGCAAAAATCGCCGAAGAAAAAGCCGCTGCAGAAGCTGCAGCTAAGGCTGCTGCAGAAGCAGAAGCTGCTGCCCCAGCTGAAGAAGCGCCAGCAACAGAAGTTGCAGAATAATTTTTGCTTTTTTAATCATATCTGCACAGGAAAAAATCTTGTGCAGATGTTTTAGATAAAGAAGAAAAAAATGGCAAAATGTCCGTATGATGGTTTTGAGTGTGAAGCCCAAACTAAACGTATCGACAAATGGAAACGATGGTTGCATAACCTAGCAACAACTGGTGACACTCGTGTGTTTTATACCAAAGGCGACATGTTCGAAGATTGTGAACAAAAAGAAACGTGTATCAGATATATCAATCTGATGAGAATGCCACCGCAAAAAACAAAATGACAGATTCAAAAAATATCTTGGTCGGCAAAATAGTTGCCCCCCAGGGCATTCGGGGTGAGGTTCGCGTCCAGACTTTCACAACCACACCGCATGATTTTCAAAAATTAAAAATCAAAAGCACGCGTTTTAACGACGGTGATTTTAAGTTTGTACGCGCTGTGCCAAATTCAACAGTTATTATCGGCAAAATCACAGGCATTGATGACAGAAACACAGCAGAAACATTGCGTGGCACAGAACTGTTTATTGAACGAGATACCCTGCCCGTTTTAAAAGAAGATGAATTCTATCAAGCAGATCTAATCGGATTTGATGTTGTTCGTGACAACAGAAAAATAGGAATTGTTGATTGTTTCCAAAACTATGGTGCTGGTGATATAATCGAGCTGAACAATGGCGATATGGTTTCGTTTGTTGGTGCAAAAGTTGATACAAAAAATAAAATAATTTATATAAGTTAATTTAAATATGAATAATAAAATACAAACAATTCATTTGTTGTTAACAGGAATTCTTCGTTGCGCTCACGATAATCCTGAACGTGATTTGATAGAAATAGCGATAGCAAATCAAGATTTGGTTAAATCTATTAACACGAATATATCAAGAAAAACTTGTTCTAAATCTATACAAAAGCAAAGATAATTGTAATTATGATAAAAAAATCAATCGGTGTTCTCTTTATAGATTGCGATAAATGTAACCCAAATTGCCTGTTACAGCAACAGGTGTCAATACATAAAGATGCGACTATATGGAAACCGTTTGGCAAAATGAACGAACATATGATAAGGACACGCAATTTATTGGTTGGTACAGAAAAAATTACACAAAACGCACAAGAATTTTACAATTTAGCACGTAAAATATGCTATAATTGCACAGAGAAACAAAAGTAAAATGCACTTTAATATACTGACAATCTTTCCAGAAATGTTCCCAGGTACCCTGTCAGGTGGGGTTGTTGGTCGTGCTTTGGATAAAGGTATATGGTCTTGTGATGTTGTGAATATTCGTGATTTTGCAATCAATAATTATGGTAGTGTTGATGATACTCAGTTTGGTGGCGGTGCTGGTATGGTTATGCGCCCAGATGTATTAGGTGACGCATTAGACTCTATAAAAAACAAGGGTAAAATCATATATTTTTCACCGCGTGGTAAAACGTTAAATCAGAAATTAGTGCGCGAATTTGTGTCTGACCAAGATGCAATATATACATTGTTATGCGGCAGATACGAAGGTATTGATGAACGTGTTATCGAACAATATGATATAATGGAATTATCTATTGGTGATTATATCTTGTCAGGTGGTGAAATTGCAGCGCAGGTTTTTGTTGACAGTTGCGTTCGTCTGTTAGATAATGTAGTTCACGGTGGTGAAGATACTACCCAAAATGAAAGTTTCGAAATCGGCGGGCTTGAATGGCCATTATATACCCGTCCGTCAGTATGGCGTGGACAAAGTGTCCCAGAAGTCCTGCTGTCCGGTCACCATGGCAATATCGAACGGTGGCGGAAACAACAATCGGTTGACATAAC
>JAFZHX010000021.1 GCA_017554665.1 Alphaproteobacteria bacterium | reverse complement strand
TTGTTCCGTATCATTTTTGGCAGACGCGTTGTTAAGCCAAATCATTGGTGCGAACACTTCAAGAAAATAAACAATGAAAAAACACGTTAAGTTATAAAGAATAGTTAGAAAAATGCCAGAAATAGTACAAAAGTGTAAATATTGTAAGACTTATGAATCGGGTGCATGTTATTATGGGCTTGCGATTATAGTTAAAATTTTTGGACCAATGTATAATGTGCCAAAAAATGGATGGTGTAATAGATACAAGCAAAAAACAAGATAATGACGCGTTATAAAGTAATCTTGGAATATGATGGTACGGACTTGATTGGCTGGCAAGAAAACCGCCAAGGTGATTCTGTGCAATCATTGGTCAAAGATGCTATTTACGGTTTTTGTGGCGCTCGCCCTGATGTTGTTGGGGCGGGGCGCACAGATGCCGGGGTTCATGCTGTTGCGATGACGGCTCATTTTGATATAGATGGTGAATTTGATGCAAATACTGTTATGCGTGCACTAAATTTCTATCTAAATAACAAGCCGGTGTCTGTACTAGATTGTGAAATAGTGTCCGAAGATTTTAATGCAAGATTTGATTGTGTTGCTCGTCATTACAAATATGTTGTTTTGAATCGCAGTGCTTCACCTGTGTTGAATAAAAATCGTGTGTATTGGGTGCCAAGAAGATTAAATGTCAAAGCAATGCAATATGCTGCACAAAAACTATTAGGTAATCACGATTTTACTAGTTTTCGTGCGTCAGAATGTCAGGCTAAATCACCTGTGAAAACTTTGGATAAAGTTGAAATAACTCAAAATGGTGATGAAATTATTTTTGAGTTTTCAGCTCGTTCTTTCTTGCATCACATGGTGCGCAATATTGTTGGTACATTGGTTGAAATCGGTTTAGGAAAACCTTTTGAAATTGATGAAATTCTAGAAGCTAAAAATCGTAGCGCGGCTGGTCCAACAGCGCCTGCGTCCGGCTTGTATTTTATTCGTGCTGATTATTAATGCCACCTACGTTTTGTAGGTGTGTATTTTATATGTTTATTTTTGTCTATTACAAATCCACCGTTTAATATTTTATGAGAACAACTGTCAGATTTTATGTCGAAATAACTAACTATAAAATCAACATTGTTATCATCACATAGTTCTAAGATATTATTCATCAAAGGTACAAATTTTTGAATATATACTAAATTAAAGTTTTCTGTGTTATATCTGTAAATCCCTTTGTCGTGTTTGCGTCTAGTATTCTTTGAATCTGCATTTTCATTGTTAATCTTTTTCCAAGTGTCAAATGCAAAATAGTGATTAGATGCTCGTGATTTATTAAATTCAAGTTTATTATTGTCATTAACAAAACCGACTAGTTCATGATCGTATGTCGCAAAGAAAACGATTCTAGGTTGCGTGTATATGTTTGTTATGCCTGCTACAGTAAAGGCCAAGAATAAAATATAATTTATTTTTAGTTTGATTGGTTTAATTAGTATTAGCGACATCAAAGCAAGTATAAATAGTACAGCCGTTCCGCTTGAAATGTGCGGCATATTAATTGTGGCAAAAGGTAATTCAGAAATCCAAATTGCTATTTCATAAGTAAAATCATAAATCTTGGTTGCGATTTCTATTGGTAAATGAAAGTTGAATACAGATGTTATAGTTCCGATAAATATCAAAGGCATAATCATAACAGAGAAGATTGGTAAAAATATCAAGTTACCAAGTAAACTATAAATTGGGAATCTGCCAAAATGCATTATGATAAAAGGTGCAGTGAATACAGTTGCGATAATAGAAGTTAAAACTGCTATATATATAACTTTTAATAATTTATTTTGTGGCATATTTGGTTTTACTATTGTGAACATCCAGGTCAAACCAAATACTGCAGAAAAAGATAATTGGAATCCTGCTTGCATAACATTATGTGGATTCATCAAGAATATAATACAAAAAGCCAAAGCTACATTTCGCATAGATATCGCAGTTCTACTGTATATAAAAGCGATAAATATTAAACTGGTCATTAAAAATGCACGTGTTGTTGCGACATCGGAACCAGATAAAAACAGATAACACAACAAGCCTGCCCAAGAACATATAATAGCGGGGATTTTTGCGGGTATTCTTTTTGTGATAGATGGAATGCTTCTAAAAATTAAATAGAACAATGCGAATAACCAACCGCCAATAAGAGTCATATGAAAACCGCTAATAGACCAAATATGCCCCACACCTGTTGCTGTCCAAACTTCTTGTTGTTTTTCAGGAATTGCAGATTTATAGCCCAGTATCAAAGTATCAGATAAAAAAGAATTTGCCTTGTTATGTAAATCGTTTCGTATGCGATTGATAGGATTTGTTCTTGTGTGATTTAGTACAGTTATATCTGAAACATAGCCAGTAGCTGTTAATTTATTAAAATATGCCCAGCGTGCATAATCAAAAGATTGTGGTGCGCTGGCGGGACTTGGTTTGTATATCCCGCCGTTAATTTTTAATGTGTTGCCTATGTCTGGTGTTTGTAGTTCATTTGGTACAGATAGTTTTATGTTTGCGTATCCAAAGTCGCCTGCATCAATGTCGTACGCTTTGACAGACATAATAATTTTATTTTTATTACTGGTATATTCTATGCTGTTTACAGTGCCCGTCAGATATAGATTAGAACTGTCGTGTTTTATTTGTGGTGTATTGATAAAGTCAGTAAAAGTTGCAGCATAGTAAAAACCAAATATCAGCAATAATACTCCACGAAGAATAACAGGTATTCTCTTTATGAATAGTCCTGCGAATAAAACAATCGTAATAAACGGAGCAAGATATAATTTAGGCTCATACGACATTGAAAAATAAACAGCAGCACCAAATGCCATTAAAAAAGGCACAAATAAAAACAAGTTTTGTCGCTGATTATCAAGCCATTTATTCATAGTTTCAGTATAAGAATTTATTTGATTGCATCGCAACGAAATTTTTCATACGATAGTAATACATAAGGGGGTATTCTTATGGCAAAGTATATATTTATAACAGGTGGTGTTGTTTCCAGTTTAGGTAAGGGCGTCGCAGCGGCAGGGTGTGGCGCCCTTCTTCAATCCAGGGGTTACAGTGTTCATGCACGCAAATTTGATCCTTATTTAAATATCGACCCTGGCACTATGTCGCCGATTCAGCATGGTGAAGTATATGTAACAAATGACGGTCATGAAACAGACCTGGATTTAGGGTATTATGAACGCTTTTTAGGTGCAAAACTATCGCGTAACGATTCGGTTTCAGGTGGCCGAATTTATTGGGATGTGCTAAATGCAGAACGCAGAGGTGAATATCTTGGTGGTACAGTGCAAATGATTCCGCATGTTTCTAACAAGATAAAAGAATATATATCTGCGCCTGTTGATACTGACTTTGTTGTATGTGAAATTGGCGGTACGGTCGGCGATATCGAAGGGAAGATATTTCTTGAATCGATTCGTCAGTTTGCAAATGATGTCGGACGCCGAAATGTTATGTTTATTCATTTGACACTGGCACCTTATTTGGAAAAGTCTGGCGAATTAAAAACAAAGCCAACACAAATGTCTGTGCGTAATTTGCTAGAAAACGGTATTCAGGCTGATATGTTGATTGTTCGTACACCTCGTATATTAACTGCATCGGAACGCGATAAAATCGGTATGTTCTGTAACTTGCCGGCTAAAAGCGTTATCAGCGGTATTGATGTAGATAACATTTATAAAATTCCAATGGCATATGAAGCGCAACATGTGTTTGATATAATTGCTGACCATTTTGGTTTGCCACATGCTCGTGGTGATATGACAAGATTTGAAAGAATTGAAAAGTATTTATGTGCAGATATTCCAACGGTTAATATTGGTGTTGTTGGCAAATATTTTGATGTTCCTGATGCGTATAAATCTTTGAATGAAGCTTTGTTTCATGCAGGTGTGCAAAATAATGTGCATGTAAAAATTAAAAAGATTAACGCCGAAGATTTTTCGCCAGATAAATGTGCGGATGTTGACGGTATATTGGTTCCAGGTGGCTTTGGAGAACGTGGTGTTGACGGCAAGATTGCTTCTGCTACATATGCGCGCGAAAACAAAATACCATATATGGGAATTTGTTTAGGGATGCAAGTTGCTGTTATTGACTTTGCAAGAAATGTGTTAGGGATAACAGATGCCAATTCGACCGAGTTTAAAAAAGATTGTACTCCTGTAATTGGGATTATATCAGACTGTGATTCTGAAAACTATGGTGGAACACTTCGACTGGGTGCATATCCTTGTGAAATTACACCAGATACATTAGCTCACAAGATTTATGGTGCGACCAGTATTAGTGAGCGTCATCGCCACAGGTATGAAATGGATATTTCTTTGGAGCAGAAATTTGCAGATGCAGGTATGGTGATATCAGGACGCAGTCCAGATGGTCGCTTGCCAGAAATTGTAGAGCTAAGGAATCATCCTTTCTTTATAGCAGGGCAATTTCATCCGGAGTTTCAATCAAGTCCATATTCTGGACATCCAATGTTTAATGCCTTTATAGAAGCGGCAAAGAACAGAAAATAAAAATGCCCCGTTCGGGGCTTTTTTTATTTTCCAAAAATGAAAGATTTGTTATTAGACAGCTCTATTATCTTGTCTATATTGTCATTATCTGCGGTTCTTTGTCTTTTAATTTTACCACAAATTTCGCATTTGTGCGTAATGATAAAACGTTCGCCGTCAGGTTCAACAGAGATTGGTTGCATCATTCCGCCACAAGTCGCACTGCGATCGCCGGGGTTGTTATCAACATGTCTTGACCACAGGCATTCAGGGCAATGATTTGTGTAACCATTTCCATGAACAACTGTGCCACAATGGGCACAGTTAAAATCTTCAACAGTTTTTGTAAAGCCTTTCATTACAGACCTAGTGCGTTGCGATACATCTGTGTTAATTCATCAGCTTCATCTAATTCGTCTGGATCCAACTTGCGCAGACGTATCATCTGACGAATATATTTTGGATCAAAGCCAGCAGACTTTGCTTCGCTATATATTTCTTTGATATCTGCGGCAATAGTGGCTGTATCTTCGTTCAGTTTTTCAATGCGTTCAATGATGCTGATTAATTGTTGGTTGTCGATTGCGCCATGATTTGCTTGTTTCATTCTGTTTTCCCCTTGTTTATTTGATGACTTTATGATATACCATAAAAGACAAAAATCAAGAAAAACAAAAATAGACAGGAAGAGAAAATATGAATAAATATACAAAAATCACAGCGTCAATCGGTCCAAACTGCGAAGATGTAGAAACTTTAACACGCATGATAAAAGCGGGTGTTAATATGTGCAGATTAAATTTTAGCCATGATACAGGTGACGTCCAAGGTAATAAGATTGATTTAATCCGCGATATTTCTAGTGAATTAGATATGCCAGTTGCGATTATGATTGACTTGCAGGGTCCAAAGCATCGTATTGGTAATTTTGAAACAGAACATAAATATCCTTTGGAAATCGGTCAAAAATTCACATTTGATTCTGATGATACACCAGGTGATTCAACACGTGTTCAGTTGCCAGACTCTGATGTTTTAGAGTCTTTGCATGTTGGCGACAGAATTTTATTAAACGATGGTAAAATTGAAATGGTTGTTGATACTGTTTCTGCAGACAAAGTTGAAACTACTGTTGTGCGTGGCACAGAAATTTGGTCCAGACGTGGTTTTAATTTGCCGGATACAGAAATTTCAACATCTGTGCTGACTCCAAAAGATAGGGCAGACTTGGCATATGCTGTTACAAAAAATCCAGATTATGTTGCGATTTCATTTGTTCAGCGCCCAGAAGATGTTGCCGAAGTTCGTGATTTTATTTCTCAACACACATCGCATCCTATTAAAATTATCGCAAAAATCGAACGTCCAAATGCAGTTGAACGCATTGCAGATATTGCTTCTGCTGCCGATGGTATTATGATTGCACGCGGTGATTTAGCAGTAGAAGTGCCATATGCCGAAGTTCCTGCTATCTCTCGCCATATTATTCGTGAATGCCGCAAGATGAACAAGCCTGTGATTGTTGCGACTCAAATGCTGGGTTCTATGGTAAATAGTGAATTTCCAACACGTGCAGAAATTACAGACGTTGCGAATGCTGCATATTTGCGTGCGGATTCAACAATGACATCCGAAGAAACAACAATTGGAATTAACCCAGTTAATGCTATTGAAACAATGGCGAATATATTAGTACACGCAGATGCAGATGCGATTGCGAATCCTTATGATTGGTCGCGTGTGGAAAACATTCCAGAAAACGATTGGTCCAGATCTGTTGCGTCTATGGCATACTTGAACAAGGCTTCTGCGATAGTTGTGTTTGCTCGTGATACAATAGCAACAACAGAAATATCTTGTCGCAAACCAGATATTCCTGTGATTGCAGTATGTAATGAATCTGTAATTGCAAACCAGTTGTGTTTGTTGCGTGGTGTATTTCCAATTTATGACAATCAATTATTTGGTATGCGTGATGGATTTAATGCGGCTCGCAAATTTGGTATTAATTCAGGCAAGTTAGTAATTGTAGATGAAGACAAGATAAGCTTACGTACACTGGATTAAAAATAAAAATCCCCGTGTGGGGATTTTTTATTTAGTCTTTTTTATTATGGGCATTGGCTTAATTGTTTAAGTACATTTTGCACATCATTATTTACGGATACTGTAACTTCGCGTTGCAGACCGTCTTTGTATGTATAATAAAAACCTGTGTCTTTAAAATCTGGCAATGCCTTGTAAGCTTGTTCAAATGGTGCAAGCATAGCTTGGAACCATTGGCGACCACGACACAAACAACCGTTTCTAACATCTGCTGCTACGACTGCTGTTGCGGTGTTTGGATATTGTGTGTCTAAATCATGGTCTGTCATCATCAAGCAGCGATTACCAAAACCATAAAAGTTCGCATCGTCAGACAAGAATTTGTATATCAAACTATCACTTGCGCCTGCTTTGCGTAAAGAGTATGCCATACCGTCAGTGCAACAAGCTTGTGCGCTAGACATCAGCATTTTATATCTTTCTAACAAAGGTTTCGCGGCAGGATGAGATGCAGAAATTTCTTTGTTGCAGGCAGCTGCTGCGATAAAGTCATACAGTTTTACATCGCGAATAGTTTTGCTACGAGGAGAAACAGTTTCGCGAACAATTGGTTTTTTGCGCCAAATCTGACATTCTGCTTCTGTTTCAAAAGGACAACCGTCATCACCAAATGCTTCGTCAACAACAGTGGTCATATCCTGTGCAGAATATTTTGACGAACCCCACAAGTCACCAGAAGGTTTCTTTGGAGCCAGCAATTCTTCTATGCGTTCCATAGTTGCGGCAGCGCTTGCCATATTTTGTTCAAACAAAGCAACTGGTTCGATGATTTTGATTTGTTCTGTTGTAACAATTTCTTCGTCAGGTTCAAGGAACCAATCTGAAAAATCTTTATATTTGTAACTGGCAATAGAATCGTCCCAAATCGGCACACCGTTACGCCAGTCAACAGTCTTATCTGTTTTAAATTTAGGTGTCCTTCCTGTCGAGTTGTCCCATAAACTTATTCTGTCGTCGGGTTCAATTGGTTGAACAGAATATATTTTTACATTATGTGCCGGAACAACAACTGCTTGAGAATCAATAACAGGTGCTACAGAATCTTCTACGACTTCAAATTCTTCAAATACGATTGGTTTTATGTCGCAACCAGCACCAACGCAATCAGATGCGTAGCCAGCACTTATCCCATATAGGCATAACAGGGATGAAAAAATAAATATTTTGTTCTTCATATTCGGTATTATATCACAAAAAAGTAGTATTTAAAACATGTTTTTGAGAGTTTTTTATTGTGTAGTCTCTTCTCAATCTTTATACTTAGAGATATGTAACTGTAACTAAAAGAGGAAAAGATGAAGAAAATATCAATGATTGCATTGTTGGCGACCGTTGCTTTCCCAGTGTTTGCTGAAGAGCCAGTGGCCACAGAAGAAGCGAAATCAACAGATGTTGTTGCAGAAGTAGCTGCTGCAGAAGAAACAAATGTAACAGAAGCACCTGTCGTTGAAAAGACTGTAGCAGAAAAAACTGTCGCAGAAGCAAAGGGTGTAGAAGAACCAGTTGCAAAAAAAAGTAAATCTTCATTTCTTCACGGATTACAGATTGGTGCAGGTGTATCGGCAACCAGTGGACTGAACGGTTTTGTTGGATATGTAAATAAAGATTTTAACTCTTTCTGGGCAAAACGTTTTGGTGTTCGTTTTGATTTTGGAACAACATCTCCTGTCAAGACTGTGTTGAATGATACTTTGAATGATGTTTTGGGTGATGATGGTGTAGAACTTGGCGATTATCTGTCTATTTCTGATGTCGATTTGAAAGCACATCATTATGCTGCAATGCTAGATTTTTATCCGTTTGGAAACACTTGGTTCTTGGGTGGTTGGCGCTTGACAGGTGGTTACTATATGGGTGAATTGCAGGCAACAGCAAATGTTTCGGGTGTTATTAACGAAATGGATGGTGGTTCTTATGAATTCGAATTGGGTGGCCGTCAGTTTAAATATGTAGGCAGCTCGGTACATGGTACTGCAAAGTTAGATTGGGAATATCGTGGGCCATATGTTGGAACTGGTTTTGACTTTGGTTTGCTTGCTGGATTTAAGATTTATGTTGATGCCGGTGTTGTCTTTACCAACAAAGCTGCACAACTAAGCTTGGATGTACCATTTGAAAACTTAAAAATGTTAGAAAGTGGTACTTGGGAAACTGTACAAGGCGATACAACTTTGGAAGGTATTGTTGATGGTGTTGTTGCAGACACATTGGCAGATGCTCAATCTGAATTGGATGATTTGAAATTCTATCCAATGGTAAAGGTTGGTTTTATGTATCGTTTTTAATTGTCGAGCCGCCGACAGGCGGCTTTTTATTGGAATATATGCCCGTTGTTATACGGGCTTTTATTTTGTATTCTGTATCGCATGAAAAAACTAATAGCGATTTTTTTATCTTTATCATCAATAAGTGCATTTGCAGACACGGGTGTCCGCGTTGGTGTTGGTGCGTCTGGTTTAACGGGTTTTGATGTGGTGGTTGGGTTTTATAACAAGTCGTTAGACAATTACTTTTTGCGTCATTTTGGAGTGCGTGCCGATTTTGCGAGTACCGACCCGTTAAAATCTGCTCTCGATTCGGCAATTGATTCTGTTATGCGTGATGGTGTCAGTGTGGGCAATGGTGTAAAGATAGATAATGGGATGCTGGATGCTTGGCACAGCTCGTTGCTGTTAGATTTTTATCCTTTTGCTGGCGCGTGGCATATAACAGGTGGTTACACTTGGGGTGATGCAAAACTGAGCGCGGATATATTCGGAGAGATAGCGGATGCGCCAAGTAATCGTTTTTATTTTAATCTAGCTGGAGATCACTATTATTATAATGGCAATAATTTTGGTGGTGCAGCAGAAATAGACTGGAAGATTTACGGGCCGTATCTGGGGACGGGGTTTGATATAAGATTGTTTTGTGGCTTTTTGTTGTTTTTGGATGCAGGTGTTGTTTTTGCGGATGAAACGGCAAAACTGTCTTTGAATATCCCGCACGAGCAATTATATATGTATGATAAAGGTTCTGACAGCTGGAATCCTGTAATTATACCTGCGCTGGATAATGATGTGGCGCGTGCAACTCAAGAGGCGAATGATAAATTGTCCGATTTAAAGCTGTTTCCAATGCTAAAAATAGGTTTTTTATATCATTTTTAGCTACGAATCGGTTTAAAACCGAATCATAAAAGCCTAAAAACGAATCATTTTTAAGAGGAAATGTAAAATAAGATGAAAAAAATTGATGTAAAAAAATCCCGAAAAATCAAGGTGTTTTGGGGGTAGATGAATTTTTTTTTAAATTATTTTTGAAATAGTTCTTGACTTTTTGAAAGTTTAAACGCATACTAAGCGGGCTTTCAAGTTGAGGCAACGGAAATAAAGACACTCAACCCCTGAAATTCTGCGGTTTACGGAACGGACAGTAAGAATAGGGTTCCAGATAAACTACGCAAACATTGTGAATAAAAGCAGCTCATCAAAAATTCAAGAAGGGATGTGCAGACAGTTGAATTTGGAATATCCAAACTTTGACTAAGTCAAAAGTGCATATCCTAGACAGGTAGTAGGTTTACCTATTAAACCTCGTTAAAAACTTGTCTTGCGAATAATTATATATGTAAAGACGAAATGATTATTAAATATTCGGCTTT
>JAFZHX010000020.1 GCA_017554665.1 Alphaproteobacteria bacterium | reverse complement strand
GGAAAATGAAAAATGAGCATTATTAAAAAAATCGAAGCTGCCCAAATCGCAAAATTAGCGGGCGATAAAAAAATCCCAAACTTTAAAGCTGGGGATACATTGAAAGTTCACGTTAAAATTAAAGACGGTGATAAATTCCGTATCCAGATTTTTGAAGGTGTTGTTATCGCACGTGATGGCGGTATGGGTAATAATGCATCCTTTACAGTGCGTCGTGAATCATACGGTGTTGGTGTAGAACGTAAGTTCCCACTGTACAGCCCTGCAATCGAAAAGATTGAAAAGGTTCGTATTGGTAAAGTACGTCGCGCAAAGTTGTTCTTTTTGCGTGGTCTGTCTGGCAAAAAAGCACGTATCGTGGAAGATTTGTCAGCAACATCTGCAGAAAAATCAGCAAAATAAAAAATCCCACTTCGGTGGGATTTCTTTTTGTTTATGTTATCAACTTATTTGACATTGCTTGTGTATAAATGTATCATATAAGGTATGAAAAAATTTATCCTATCTTTGATGTTGTTTGCTCTTCCAAGTGTTGCAGTTGCTTATACTGACAAGGGTGATGCGGTTGTTCGTATATTGAACAAGGATGCTGGTAAGGTGGTAGAACGCAAGGTGACTGTCGGTCAAACAATGAAATTTGAAAAATTAAATATAACTGTTCGTGCTTGCAAACAATCTGACCCGTTCGAAGCAAAAGACTATTTTGCTTTTATTGAAATTTTTGATAAAGAACAACAAGTGTTTGGCGGTTGGATGACCAAGAACGAACCTGGACAAAACCCATTGCAACATCCTGACTATGATGTTTGGTTGGTAAGATGCGAATAAGGAGAGATGATTATGGATTTTATAAAGAAATATTTTAAGTTGTTTGTTGGTGTTGGTGTTCTGATTTTGGTTTTGGTGGTGTTCTTTTTTGCAAAACGCACCAATGTTTTAGAAACGGGGGCTTTGAAAGATTGGCGTGCTGCTTCTGTGGAGAGTCGCATGGCAGCTGCAAAAATCCTGACAGGTGGCGATACGAATGTAGAATTATTGGTGGCTTGTGTAACTAAAATGTCGCAGTTGCCGGATTCTGGCGAAATGGCTGTGCGTGATGCGGCTTCTTTGTGTCAAACTGGTATTAAATTGAAAGAAAATTTATAAGATGCGCTTTATATTGCTTTGCTTGATGCTTTTAGCTGGTTGTAGTAGCAATAACATAGATTCTTTTAGCCGGCCTTTTGTTGGTGTGCGATATGTTAACTCTCCGTTGGGTGAAGAGAAAGAGCCTGATATTGACCCTTTGATGCGTTTTGACGCGTTTGATTGTACGACTTTTGTTGAAACAGTTCTTGCCGGTGGCGAAGTTGAAAAACTAAATAAAATCAGATACAAAAATGGCGAAGTTAGTTTTGTAAATCGAAATCATTTTATTGAAACGGACTGGTTGAAAAATAATTCTGATGTCGTTGAAAATGTTAGTGAAAAGTTTGCAAAAACTGATATCAGAACAGTTGTAATAGATAAACAAAGCTGGTTTAAAACAGTTCATGGTGTTGAAGTTGAAGCGCAAACAGAAACTGTGCAATTAAAGTACATTCCATACGCAAATATAGAAAAAATATCAAATAAAGAGCCTTTGATTGTGCTGTTTGTTGCTGACAATCCAAAAATACATGATAAAATTGGTACAGATTTAGCGGTTGTACATATGGGGTTCTTGCTCCCAAATGGCAGATTGCGTCATGCGTCTAGCAAGTATAAGCAAGTGGTTGATGTTGATTTTTATGACTATGTAAAACAGCAACAATCAGAAACGAATATAGGAATTATATTGGTGGCTATAAAATGAGTGAAGAAAAGTTAATGCGTTTAGATATGGGGAAGCTGGACAGTCATGTACACAGTGAACGCCCTATTCTGTGTTTGGGAATTGAATCTTCGTGCGATGAAACAAGTGCTGCAATTGTAGATTCAGATAGAAATATTTTGTCGCATATTATTTATTCTCAGATTCCAGAGCATCAAAAATTTGGTGGAGTTGTGCCAGAATTGGCGGCACGCGCTCATATATTAGCTATTGATGAAGTTATCAAGCAAACATTGGCTGCGGCTGGTAAAACAATTGAGGATATAGATGTTGTTGCGGCTACTGCGGGTCCTGGATTGATTGGAGGTGTGCTGGTTGGATGGATGGCAGCTACTGGTATTGCTCAATCGGCGAATAAACCGTTAGTCGCAGTAAATCATCTGGAGGGTCATGCTTTGGTGCCTAGATTGTGCGCAACACTAGCCGATGGCGCAAATAAAAATGTGTCTGTCGATTTCCCTTATGTGCTTATGTTGGCTTCGGGTGGACATTGTCAGATTTTGTTGGTGCATGGTGTTGGTAAGTACGAGTTGATAGGTCAAACTTTAGATGATAGTGCTGGTGAAGCATATGATAAAGTTGCAAAAATGTTGGGGTTGGGATATCCTGGCGGGCCAATTGTGGATAAACGTGCACAAAACGGAAAGCCTGATGCGTTCGCGTTTCCGCGACCATTGTGTGACAAGCCGAATTGTGATTTTTCTTTTAGTGGTATAAAAACAGCAGCGCGAACATTCTTGGACAAGGCGGATGGTGCTTTGTCGGATGAATATATAGATGATTTTTGCGCCTCCTTTCAGGCTGCAGTGGTTGATTGTATTGTGAACAGACTTACAAATGCTATGCGTGATGCGCGTGTTAAAGCCGTTGCACCAAAGACTCTTGTTGTCGCTGGTGGCGTTGCAAAAAACTCTGCAATACGTTCTGCAATGGAATTATTGGCACAAAAATATAATATGACGTTTGCTGCACCACCAATGAACCTGTGTACCGATAACGGTGCAATGATTGCGTGGGCAGGTCTTGAAAATTGGCGTGTTGGAAAAATTGTAACAGAACCTGTTGCGCCACGTCCACGCTGGCCATTAACGGAGCTGAAAAATGAATAAAAACAAAGAACGCGATTTTGAAAATGCGACACGGTCTTTGATAAAGCAAATCGATTCTATGAATTTAGAAAGGACCGAACGCTTGCAGGTTAAAAATTTTATTTTGCTGTTCCGCGACAGTTTTAAACAAGAATC
>JAFZHX010000019.1 GCA_017554665.1 Alphaproteobacteria bacterium | reverse complement strand
GCCAGAAATTACGGTCTTTGATTTGATGGATTAAAACAAATTTTTTTGATTTGTCTAAGATAATAGCAGAAACGCGGAAGTTAAATTTATTGTTTCCGTCTTGGTAAGAAATCATCGCATTCTCCATATTATTAAATAGGTGAAATTTTACTTTATTGTAATGTATAAAAAAACAAAGTAAATATATTAATTTAATGATTAGAGGAATATAACAGGTTTTCTGGTGTAGTAAAAAATCCTAAATTTTCAATAATTTCAGACAGTTGATTTCTCAGTCCGCATCACATATCGCATCGCATAGCATTTTACCAAGTTATTTACACATTGTACACGTCTTTTTATCTGTCATCCCAATAATAATGTCATTATGTGAGTAAAAATAAGTTGATTTATGTATAGGGCTATACGATAATTTGGCTGAGTGGAATATACGTATTTTTAAACTAATTGCTAAGGAGATTGTAAATGTATAAAGCAAAAAAATTTACAGAACAAGAACAATTAAAGATAATTAAATTTATATATTTTTTGTGCTCGATACGTATATTATTTATAATATTTAATGCACTAGTAGGTTTCGGCTCGGCAGTGGTTCAACCTTGGTCTAGATATGCATCGGGGCATGCAATAGGAGAAATTTTTGGTTCAATAGTCGTGTTCGCATTATCGTATGGATACCTTATGTTGAATTATTATTTTATAAAAGCCGCTTATAAAAATAAGTCAAAGGATATAAAGTTTATAGCCATGTTCTCTTGTCTACCAGGGCTTGTATTGTTGTTACCTTATCCATATGGAGCTATTGGACTGCCGTTTTTACTGATAGCTCCTATAATTAATGCATGTGTTACATATGAAGGTAAAAAGAAACAAAAATAGTAAAATGACTAAAAGTGTAGCTTCAGAAGACGCAAAGTTTTATGCATTAATAGACATATTAAAAAAAAGAGCATTGTCTTGTGGTGCCAAATCATCCAATAGAAATGTTTTTAAATCAAATAAACACAAAGCGATAATAGTTAGGCGACATCCCGCATTGCGTTATAATGTTATATTGGGAAATGAATATCAACAAAAAGCAGCAGAGTTAAATGCACGGAAAATTTCGCTTAAGGATTGGGCAAAGTTTCTTGGAGAGTTTTTCAAAAAGTATCCTGGCAGGATTGATAGAGCGAAGCACGATTTTAAATTATTCATCTATTTGGAAAGCCATAATTTTTGTGTGGATATTTCTGAAAATGATGTGCGAACAAAAATCGTAGCATTACCTATGCCAGACAAAGTTACGGGTGGACCAAATGATCATTTAGCTGTTAGTTTTGAGCATGCCATAAATAGTCAGATAATGAAATATATATCACAAACTCAAACAAATATAGAAGTTTTAACGAAACTATAAATAATTCTACAACGCATCGCAGTTTGCATCACAGTTTTTGGTGTTTTGGGTGCATGGGGCGGAAATGGGTTGCGTTTGCAGCCATTGGTTAGAATAAAAATAGCCCGCTCCGCACGACTTCGACACCATAAACAAAAAATGAAAAAACTTAGAAAACAAAAGAAAAAACGCACCGTTTGGTGCGTTCTTAAACTGGTGCCGGTTGTCGGACTTGAACCAACGACCTACTGATTACAAATCAGCCGCTCTACCAGCTGAGCTAAACCGGCGTTGCCACCCAATTATACATATGTGGAAACCAAACGCAAGTAAAAAAATCATAAAATTTTTTAGAGTGGGGTGTTTTTTGACTTTTTGTCTTTTTTCTGATACAATATCGCAGTAAAAACAAAAGGGATTAACATGTTATTAGTTTTTGAAAAGCTGTATCGTCAAGAACGTAAAATCTTTAATATGTTGGCTACAAAAATTAAAAAATCAAAGAAAGTAGTGCGTACTCTTAAAGGTGTTCATGATGTCGTAGAAGACTATGCGCTGGACGATATACTTATTCATTTTGATAGAGAAGCTAATGTATTAAAGGTTACGGAAAATACTTCGAAACCAAACCCAGATCATAATTATTATCTAAGTTGCAGATATGCAAGTGGTTCCGAGAATGAAGATGAATTACAACGTGCGCGTCATGATATGTTTATGTGGTTGTTAAACATAGCGCGTCAGACATATGAAAAAAAGTTGGATAAGCCAAAGCTATTTGCGAAAGCGTCTAAAGTTTTAAGTATGCTATTCCCTGATGATTATGTAAATTCTGTAAAAAAACAGAATATAGAGAGAAATGCACAAGCTGCTGATTGGTTGAAAAATCAGAAAAAAAAGCAAAGAGCTTAAAACAACGGGCGATATGCCCGTTTTTTTATTTTTGATATTTTTCTTGTATTAAATAAGCTTGACAAAAAGCGTATATGTGTTATTGTTTCGAGTGGAAATAAAAAAGGTTTGAATTATGCTTTTAGTATATAATAGACAGTATCAGCAAGAAAACAAACTGTTTAATGAATTGGCCAAGAAAATCGTAAAGTCAAAAAAAATTGGGTTGAAATACGAAGGTCTGGCGTCTATTTTTCAGCTTGATTCCATTGATATATTTTTTATCTTGGATAAAGGCCATAAGATAAAGGTTTTGGATAAGGGCGGATGTGTTGTTGTGCCAGAGCTGAATTGTACTCTTACACATGGTAGTACGGTTGAAAAACAGCTGCAAGATGTACGTTATTATAGATTAAATGATTTATACTCGTTGGCGTGCGGTATGCGTAATCAGCGACAACTACAAGAACAAAAAACAACGGATTCTATACAGATATCACAAGAAGAACAGGTAAGACTGGACAAGGCGATAGCCGACAGGATGGCTGCTGAAATGACTATAAAAACCGCCTTGCGTCGTCTAAAGACTATAAACTAACGGGCGATATGCTCGTTTTTTGTGTCAAAAAATTCTTGCCTTTGTTTTTATTTGGAGCAAAATATAAGCTATGACAAAAAAATTGCCAGAACTTTTAGCGCCGGCAGGCACGCTGGATGCTTTCAAGACAGCCATCTTGTATGGTGCTGATGCTATTTATGCGGGGTTGCCTGGTTTTTCAATGCGTGCAAGGGCAAAAATAAATGTCGAAGAAGTAAAGCAGGGTATTGAATTGGCGCATGCTGCAGGCAAAAAAGTTTATTTGGCTTTTAACTTGTTCGCACATGATCATGAATATGAAAATATGTCCCGTGTTAGCGAAGTTATCAACTATCTGGCACCTGATGCTTTGATTGTGTCGGATGCGGGTATTATGATGTATGTGCGTGAAAATCATCCTGATATTCCAATTCATATTTCAACCCAGGCAAATATTTGTTCAGCCAAGACTGTAAAGTTCTGGCAAAATGCTGGTGCAAAATTATGCGTGTTGGCGCGCGAAGTTTCGCATAACGAGTTTAAGCATATTCGTAGCGAATGCCCAGATATTGGCTTAGAAATTTTTGTGCATGGCGCAATGTGTATGTCTTATTCTGGTCGTTGCTTGTTGTCTAACTTTGTAACAGGTCGTCCTGCTAATCGTGGTGCGTGCGCGCAACTGTGTCGTTGGAAGTATGATGTAGTATTGCGTGAAAAAGATACAGGTCTTGAAATGCCAATCGATGAAGACGAACGTGGCGCATATATTATGAATTCCAAAGATTTGTGTTTGATGCCAAGATTGGGTGAGGTTTTATCAAGCAATCCAGACAGTTTGAAAATAGAAGGACGTAATCGTTCTGAATATTATGTTGGTTCTGTTGTTCATGCGTACCGTTGTGCGATGGACGCTTATGTTGAAAATCCTGATGAATTTAATCCAGATTCTTTTATGGAGGATTTGAACCGTCTAGAAACTCGTGGCTATACAACTGCTTTCTTTGATGGGCCTGTAACTCCAGAAGCGCATAATTATGAAACGACACGCAGTACATCTGATTATCATGCAGCAGGTGTGATAACAGCGGTTGATGATGAAAATATTACATTTGAATTGCGTAATGAAACACGCGCAGGCAATGAAATAACATTTATTTTACCAAACACTATGGACAAGGTTTCGGTAAAACTAGATAAATTAATTAATGCTAAAAATGGTGAAGCTGTTGATAAAATGGCGGCAGGTATGGGAAATTCTATTTTAATCCCGCGTAAAGTGCTGGGCGACACTCATGCTGATAAATTCGTTCCATACGTTTTAGCCTATAAACACAAGAGATAATAAAATGAAAACAGTTAATAAAAATAAACCACAAAGTAGTGGTGATGTATTGACTGCTCAACAAGTTGCGCAAAATTTGTCACAGGGGCTTATTAAAGACTTTTTCGATAAAAAGTTAACCCGTGGCGAAATTGAAAATTTGTTGGGTGAAAAATTTGAAAACGTTGTTATGTATGATTTGAATACAAATCAAATTAATCGTAGCCTGTATAATGGGTTTTGCATTGTTGGCGAACGTCAGATTTCAAAAATGGCATCAGAAATAAAAACACAGTGTTCGATTGATTCTGTGTTAAGTAATCGTACACCAGTGGCGATATTTGCCAAGATATACGATTGTGACTATACGAATGCTTTTGTTGATCGTAGGTTTTTCAAAGTTCCGCCATATAATGTGGACGGTAAATGTGTTGCAGGTTCTGTGATTTTCTATAACAATCAAACAAAAAAGTACGAGAGTTTGCCACAAGGCTGGTTTTATGCCGGTGGCAGAGCGTGTCGTGGTTCTGCATCCGAAGAAGCATTGTTGGCTGTGCTAAATGTGATGAGCCCAGAAATTCTGAAACAACAGCGACAAAGATAAAAAAGAAACACAAATGGGGTGTGATTTATTGGTTAAAGGCCAAGTTTTATGTAGGGCGAACGAAATGCGTCCTGCGTTAAGAAGTAAAGAAGCAGAACGTTTGCTGGGCGAGAAAGTAAATAATATAGCTGTTTACGACTTGTCAAATATGAAACTATTAAAAGACACTTACAACGAACATCGTATTATTTGTGGCTGTGCTGTTAGAGAGCTGGCAACTAATTTTAAGGATGCGTGTTCGCAAAGTGTTACTTTTAAAGATAAAGAGCCAGTATTGGCTGTTGCTAAAACAATCTCATATAAATTTGATGATAGACGTCAGTTTTTTATGCCAGTGCCAGAATATTCAAAAATAGGTACTGTTATTGTTAGCAATGTTATTTTATATGACATAGCGCAAAAACGGTATGCTATGCTGTATAATACAGGTGCGTGGCGGCGTGTAGGTAGAAAGACATGCTATCTTGCTGCTGCCGAAGAAGTGATTTATGCGACTTTGCAAGATTTAGTTCGTGCTTATAAAATTAAATAAAAAAATCCCCATTTGGGGATTTTTTTGCGGAATAAAACACTGTTTGTCCGTGATGTTTTTTTTAAAAGTATTTGTGCGTAGTTTTTTTTTATGGTAAAATCTTTCTTAAGAGAGAGGCTTTTTATTGTATTAAAACAAAGGGGAATTTTATGGCAAATATGGACAAAATTTACGCTTTACAAGAAGTAATTCGTAAAAAAACAAATGCTTTTGAAAAAGATGGCGATGGTTATAGACAAAACTTTTTTATAGAACGTAGAGATAAACTTAAGAAAGAAGATGCGGCTAGGGGGGTTAGAGTAGTAATTACTGGTATGAAGGTAAAGATGAAATTCTCTACGGTAGATCTTGCCACAGATGAAGAAAAATGTGAAATGTTCGGTGTCTTAGGGTTTGGTTCGGTAACATTAAACGCAGTTGACTCTCATATGATGAGAATATTGTTTGAAGTTGGTGGTAGAACAACTCCAGCAGAATTTAAAAAAATATGTGAAGGTCAAAATCCGATGTATCCTGGTGTTAAAGAACGTATGGGGCAAACAAGTAGCGGATTTGATTCGATAATTGGTGAAATTTGTCAGAAAAATGGTATTGTCTTGGATAAGACAAAGCAATTTGGTCAAGCCGCTCAAGCGTTAGCAAATGATGCAAAAACAAACGACGGTACAAAACAATTCCCAGTACAAGGACGTGAGGGAAATAGTTTGTAAATTATCTTAAACAAAATAAAAAAAATCCCCGTTTGGGGATTTTTTATGGTTCTCGAACTCTTTCTCGTTCAAGTTCGTGTTCGCCGATAGTATGGATTTTTTCTGCGGTTTTAACAATGTTATTTGTTGTGTTTGTGTTGGAACGTGGGGTTCCGGTTTCAAATGCTGTGAATTTTTGACGCAACACTTCAATACTGTTTTGTATCTTTGTGTTTGCGGTTTCGTACCAAGCATTTCGCTGGTCGTCAGGGCATCTGATAAGTTCTTGGGAATTGCGAGATGCGATAATCTGGCTTTGCCATTTTGCACGATGTCGAAATGTTGCCGATTGTGCATACAAAGTTGCTGGATTTTTTTGCTGTACGGCAAAAATAGTGTCGCGCACAGCATCCAAAGCAACTGTCCAAGCGTTTCCCAAAGTTCCGCCATCCAGCCAGTTTTTTAATGATAGGCCGGAAAACAGTGTATCAATAGCATTGTCGATTTGCGCTTTGTCTTGGCTGGTCAATTGATGGTCCATAAAGGATTCAATTGACTGACCGTTTAACAAGGCAAGTGTTTTTTCAAAATCCATATTCATCTATTTGCCTTTTGTTAAGTTTGTCTTAGGCGACTTTTTGATTGTACTTTGCCAAAATGAACATATTGATTCGCTGTTGTACGATTTGTTTGTCTGTACCTGTTTTCAGCGAAGTAGTCTGTTGTGTCTTTTCTGGCATTTTTTGTGCCTCTGGCTTTGCTTGTTGCTGTGTTTTTATATTGACACGAACTTCAGGTCTTGCAGTTTGTTTTTCAATAGGTTTTACCTGTTGTACTTTCTTTTCTGTAACCTGAGCCTGAGGTGCAACAACTCGCTGTGGCATTTGTTGAGCTTGTTGTGCTTGTTTTTCTGCAGCTTGAGCGGCAGGCATAACAACTCGCTGTGGCATTTGTTGAGCTTGTTGTACTTGTTTTTCTGCAACTTGAATAGCAGGCATAGCAATTCGCTGTGGTATTTGCTGAGCTTGTTGTACTTGTTTTTCTGCAACTTGAGCGGCAGGCATAACAACTCGCTGTGGCATTTGTTGAGCAGGTTGTGCTTGCTGAACAGCGGCTTGTGCTACTTGTTGTGCAGGTTGTTGCGCTGGCTGTGCTGCTTGTTGTGTCGCCTGACGGAAAACAGTTTTTTCTGCTGTTTTTTCAACCCCAGTGATTTCTTCGACATGTTCGTTATAGCGAGCGATTATCAAGTTGATAGTATCCATCGCTTCACGAATAAGCTTTTTGCCGTACTGTTGAAGTTGTTTGATTTCTTCTGGAGTTTTGCTCAAAGTGTTTGGGCTGTTTTTATTAGTCATAATAATTTCTGACCAATATTTTTTATGTGCCTTGGCAACGATGTTTAGGTATTTTGCAGCAGGATTCGTTTTATTTTTTGTTTTCAAGAATCCTTCGCATTGTCCAAGTGCGTTTTGCCAAGCACGGCCCAAAGATTGTTTCTTTGTCCAGTTGACCCATGCAAAACCTGAGAATAATTTCATATAAGCATCGACAAGTTTTGATCGTGTGGCTTTATCAACAGCCCTTTGAAGTTCTTTATCGATTTTTATTACTAGTTTTTTTTGTTGCTCTGCAACGATTTGTGCATTCATGTCGAACTCCTTTTTTTTAATGTTGAAGTCCTGTGCCATCCCACACAGTAAATTTATATAGGTAAAAAATCCCACATTTCAAGTCCTTTTCTTGTCAAGTAAAAAAATTTTTTGACAACGGTCCTAAATCAATGCAAAAATGTTCATGTTCATATCAGAACAACATGCTGTTGCCAATAATGGGCGGTGTGGATATGAACACACATCTTGCCAATAATGGGGGTGTGCAATTCATCGAAACTAAGGAGTTAAAAGATGAAAAAAACTTTGAAAGCAGCAGTTGCGTTGTCAGTTTTGGCTGCGCCAGCATATGCTGCAAATATGGAAAACCCACTGTACATGCCAAAGCAGGGTGCAGTATATTCCAAAACATCTGCTGGTGTTATGTACAAGATCGCAGATGATACACAAGCAATGAAACTAAAAGACCATGATGGTGCTACAGAATTTCCAATCTGGCGTTTGCACGAAGAATTGGGATACGGTATCTTGGACAATCTGGAAGCATATGTAAAAGTCGGTTACACTCATGACGGTGATATCGACCGCAAAGGTATGCATTTGGGTCGTGCAGGTTTGAAATATCGTGCCTTGGAAATGTCAGGTTATGTATGGGATTTGTATGCAGACGCACAATTGGGCGGTATCAGCGAAATGTCTGGTGCATACACGACCAAAGGTTTTAACTATGATAACTATTCAAACGGCCGCTGGGGTTTCCACGTAGGAACACAGTTTGGTAAACAGTTTGAAAAAATCAGTGTTGCTGCATTTGCAGAAGTTTTGCGTACATTCGGTAACGACAATAATAGCATTGATGTGACAGGGTTTTTAATTGATTTGTCAAAATTTGGTGCGTCTGGAATCATCCCAGCAACAGCTTTGGGTTTTGCTGATGAAATCTCTGTTGATTTGAAATCTACAACCGAAGTAAATGCTGGGTTAAAGGCTTTCTATCAAATGAACGACAAATGGTCATTTGGCACATCGTTCACATATAAACATCATGCTGATAACGGTGTAGAAGGTTTGGCAACAGATTTGGGTGCTATTAATACAGGTGATCCAGCAATGGATGCTGGCTTGGAGATGGCGGGCGCTCAGGATAAAGCTGTTGCTTACTTAATGTCAATTGTTGAAGATATGAACGATGGATTTGATGAATATGTATTGGGTCTGTCAGCTGCATATCAGTTGAATGACACAGCACAAGTTGCTGTATATGGTGAATATACATTTGACACTGCACACGAACAATCACAAAACGGTACAGATGTCAAAGCTGAATTGGGTGTTCGTTTGAACGTTCAGTTCTAAGAATAAAAAATAACAAATATATTGGACAAATTCCCGTCAGTAATGGCGGGATTTTTTATATACAAGCACTTGCGCAAAGGTAGAAAAAATGGTATAATGTGCCAAAGGAATAATGGGAAAGGCATGATAAAATCTAAGTTTTCTGCCGTTTTGACAGGTGTTTTGCTGTCGCTGCCACTGGCGGCCGGTGCGGCATATCCAGTATATCAAAATTATCAGGGTGGTATGCAGCCGGGTCAGGGTATGTATATGCCTGCTGCGAATAATCAAATGATGCAACCTCAGTTGCAGTATCAAGGTGGGTTCAGTAATTCCTTTAATCAACAGGTGCAGCCTGGTATGCGTTACCCACAATATGCAAATGGTAATGTTGCTGCACAGGCAACGCGTATAACAGGTGGGTTGCCACGTGTCGGGTCCAGTCAAACTACTGCGGGTCGTCAATATTATCAGCCTGCTGACTATGATAGATTGGCGGACAGCGGTTTGTATGTTGGTTTGTCTGTTGCTTATAATGCTTCACTTAGTGGTGGTATGAAGGCTGATTATACGGGCGAAACAGATGCTTATACAGTGCCTGGTGCTTTTGAAGAGGCTGGATTTATCTCGGATACGATTATTCCAATGCAGATTTCTGTTGGTGCGGCGATTAATAACGATGTTAGAATTGATTTTTCTTACCTGCGTTATTCAGGGTTGTCTTATCCAAAAGTAGTTAATACATCAGACGGTGCTGGTGGTATGGTCGAGGCTCAGGTTAACGGCGGTGCTGTTACAGCAAATGCAACAATGTTAAATGTGTATTATAACATTGATTCATTTACTGGTTATTTGGCTGGTGGTTCTTTGCGTCCTTATGTTGGTGCTGGTGTTGGTGTGTCTTTGAATACTATTTCAGACTATGCAGTAAATGATAGCACTTTCTATTCGGTTTTGGATCCTGCATATGCTGGTGCTGGTCAGTTGACAGGTATATCAGATATTATTGCTTATCATAACGGTGGTACGACCGAAGAATTGGTATTTATGCTGGAAGGTGGTGTTACTACAGAATTGCAGGGCGGATTAAAGTTGGATATGTTCGTTCGCTATGCAAATATGGGTGAAGTAAAAAATTCAGGCAGTATCGTATTATCTCAGGTTGAATGGCTGGGGGACGGTGCAGGTGGTGAATACGAAGCACCTTATGATAGTGTGTTCCATTATACAAACTGGTATGAAAGCGGTAAGTTAGGAATGGTTGATGTTGGTGTTAGATTAAGACTTCAATTCTAATAAACTGTTTGGCTATTGTATTTGGGAAGAGAGAGAATATGAAATACAATCGTTTAAGTTTTTTATCTGTTTTTATAGCTTTGGGAATTGTTCCAAGTGTTACTGATGCAGGAATTCGTGTTGGTAATGCGTCTCGCAATAATGCACAGGCGTATCAGCAAGTTAGTGCGCAAAAATATCAGCAAGAACAGGCAGCTGCATCGGCTGCTGCTCGAGAATTACCAGTCAAGGTTACAGATCCAACACTAGAAGCTCTGATATTAGCGGGCGATACCAGTTCGGGTGTTACAGAGAAGCATCTAGAGAACTGTAAAATGGTTTATCCTACGGGTGTTTTTGAATGGTCTGTGCCAACGATTGGTTTTGGTGTAGGTGGCATGCCAACTTGTACATCTGTGGTTGAATTGCGTGCTATGGGGCAGGGTGAAAACGGTTCAGACTTGGTTCTTGCGCGTGCTAACTTGGCTGCTGGTGCCAGTTTTGATTGTAATATTTCTAATTTCCCAGAAAGTAGTTGGCTGGATGCGGCGGGCACTGTTCAGGTTCCTGCGGACAGACAACCTACTGTTGAAGATGTAAAAAAAGTAATGGATGAAGAGCAAAAACAAAACGCTGCAATTAAAATAATTAGCGGTGTTGTGTTGGGTGGCTTGATGGGGAATATTGCCGGCAAGAACGATCCGGGTAAAGACGGAATCTTTGGTGCTAGCAAAGAAAAATTGATTACTACTGCTGTTGGTGCGGCTGGTGGTGCAGGTCTTGTGGCAGCCAGTTCATACAGTGGCAAGGTTGCTGGTGATATGATTTTATCTACGGGTATTAATGCTGCCGCTGGTGCTGTTATGGGTAATGTTGCTGCCAGTGGAGAGTCAAGAATGCGTATCGAAAAATGTAAAATTGCTGCAGCAAAAGGTGGTACTGCTACGGCAGAGAGTGACACTTCTAAGACAGAATCTGAGAAAAAAAGTAGCGGAAAAGAAACAAGCTGTTTGTGGGGATATTTGCAAGAAACTGGTGATTTAGGTGGTAAAGAGCCATATGTGTCGGTTGGTAATATTAATAATTTTAGAATTTGTAATACAGAAGGCGAAAATTGTGAATATGCTGATTTGACTAATGTGGTGCTTAATAGTTATTCAGGCAAAACTTTAAAGCAAATGTATGAAGACGAATTCAAACAAGCCAAAGATTCTATGTTTTGCTACAAAGAAGGTAAAATGCAGAAGTATACAGCTGGTGAAGAGTGTCCAAATAATGAGATTTATGTAAAGCTTGATAGTGCTAATAAGGTAACAGCTCGCACTCCTGTTATGATTGCGGATGTCGCTGATAAACCAGTTATCGGTTATAAAAGTAAAGATTGGTCAGATGCGGATGGTGCCAAATTAAAAGGTGATGTTGCAAAGAAGAAACTTTATCGCCGCTCGGCTAGTGGTGCAGCGGAAGAGGAAATTGTGGAGGAGAATTGGATAGACAATTTTGAAGTTATGTATGTCGATGCTTCTGACGGTGGTGTTATTGATATGAGTAACAAGGCGCGTGCAGGTGGAACATTAGTTGGGGCTGGTATTGGTGGTGCGGCTGGTGCATTCACGGCATATCAAGGTGCTCAATCAGAGATTGATGAACGTTGGGTTGCAGCAGTTCGTGAGTACAAAGATTCGTTGCAGAAATTCTACTGTGGTACAGGTCAACGTTTCTTGTCGTTCTATAACGATACAATGGTTATTCCTGCAATGGCAGAAGTGGAAGAAGAATAATTTTATTGTGATATTTTGTGTTTAATTTCACGTATGCGGGCCAAGATTTCTTTTAAATCTGCTTCTGTTGCAGCAGCATTTTGTTTGCTTTTTATTTCATCTGCCATAACAATACACAAAGTTGCAAGTAAAGAACTTTCTGGCAAAGGGCCAATTTTATCCAAGATTTGACGTGCGCGTGCATCAACCATGCGACCCAGTTCAATCAGGCGCATTTCCTGACCGTCTTCGCAGCCCATTTGATAGTTTTTATTCACAATTGGTATTGATACAACACTCATTTCTTCAGCTTTTGTAGTATGTTTATAGATTTGTCAATCATTTCCGTAGCGCGTGCATTCTTTTCGCGCAGGTTTTTAACTTGCTCGGTTAAAATTGCAACTTCCAGGTCGGTTTGCTTGCCCGCGTGTATTGCTGTACCGCGTAAACGAGCGGCCGCTTCTTCGAGATTGGATAATTCGTGAAAAATTTGTTCTTTTAAATCTGACATATTTTCATATTAAGACATTTTTTATATGCGTTCAACCCTAAAATATGATATAATGTACCACATAATTGTGGGGGTAGTATTTATGAAGACAAAAATTATTTATATTTCTGGTAATGAAACATTTGAAATGACTGAAATTCGTGCCGCTTTTGAAGAGGTTAGGGCAACTCTTGGCTTGGATAATGATACAATTTTGTTTGGTGTGCCTGTTGATAGCGATTCTGCATTGGCAGATGTTACAACAACAGAAAAAACAGTAAAAGAAACAAAAACAGAAATAATACCCACAGCACAAATTATTCCAGAAACCATAGAAGAACCATTTATGACAGTTGTTGCACCAGCAGAAGGTGGGGTGCCTGTTGTAACAGAAGAACATGAACCAGAAACAGAAAATGCTGTCGAAGATGAAGATGTGGTCGAAGTCGCAGAAGAAACAGCAGAAGTCTTGGAAGAAGAGGCAGTCGTTCCGATTCTGTCTGTCTTGGGCGGAAATGAAGAAGATGTTGCCGAAGTTGCAGAAGATATAACAGAAGAAGCTGTCGAAGTCGTGATAGATGAAGTAGATGAAGAACCAGTTGTTGATGCTACAGAAGTTACAGTAGAAGATATCGTAGATGATTCGGAGCCTGTTACACCAATGGAAAAAACTTTGGAACACCTGTTAGAAAGTATGACTCCTTTGCGTGAAGATACAATCCCACAAGATGTGTCGGTCGCCACAGAAACAGAAACAAATACCTTGAGCGCAGATGATACAGATGCAACATTGGCTCAATTGGCGTCTGAATTTGCTTTGAATGAAGATAAAATTCCAACAACACCAAAAGCAGAAACTTCGGGAAAAATTGGCAAACTGAAAAATATTTTGCCTTTTAAGAAAGCAAAACGTGAAGACACTAGCTTGATGGGCGATTTATTTGGCTGGGCAGGTATCGCGGCTAATGACGAAGATTTTTCTATCCCAGGTTTCTTTACTCAGGTAGCATCAAAAAAATAAAATAAAATGAATACAGATAATATAATTCGTTTGCTAGAAAATTCAGGAATGCGTAATGTTCGCGAAAGTTCTGAATTTATTTATATGGATG